>JAFRMZ010000094.1 GCA_017430465.1 Oscillospiraceae bacterium | reverse complement strand
TGTCTATGTCAAGGCCGGTGATGAGGTCAAGGCCGGCGACAAGCTTTTCTCCCTCGAGGCCGAAGATAACAGCGAAGAAATGAAAGCCGCAGAAAGTGCTTTGCAAGAGGCTGAACTTGCCTATCAGAAAGCTTTGCTCACTGCCGTGCCCGACTATGCTGCCGAAAATCAGGAAATCACAAACGCCAAAGCCGATTTGCAGACGGCAATTAATAAACTGAATCAGGCAAGAAATAAAACGCTGGCTGTTTCTGATGCTGCTTACCAGCAGGCTTTAGCTGATGCTAAGAATGCCGCTTCTGAAATTGAATTGTTAAGCGGATATTTAAGCTCTGTCATAGCCGGCGAACTCGATGGCCTTCCGGCGCAGTATACTGCTGACCTGAGAAGTGCACAGGAAGCTGTTCAGACAGCAACCAAAAAACTCGAATCTGCGCAGGCTGAGGCAGAAGCTAAAATTATCGCCGTATCTTCTGCCGAACAACAGCAGACCGTGATTTCTCTCGAACGTGAAGCAGAAAAAGCCCAGATTGCCTATGACCGTGCCAAAGCAGATTATGAATCCGCTAAAACTTATGGGATTCCGGAAAATGTAGCTTCTTCTTCTGAAGATGATGCGCCTGTCTACTCGCTCACTGATATGGAACGTGCTGTCGAAGATGCCTCTCAAACACTCCGCTATGCAAATGAAGATGTCGAAAACGCAAGAAAAGTTCTGGAGGCTATCAAAGAACAGGAACAGGAACTTGCAGAAATTCAGGCATCTGTCCGGCAGGCACAAGCCGAACTCGATACTGCACAGGCAGTTTATAAAAGTGCTTCTTCCGGAATTACTTCCCTGATTCAGGCAGATTTGAATGCTGCCAATGCCCAAGCCGATGCAGCACAGAATACAATTACTGCTTATGAAAATCAGAAATCAGAAGATGCCGGCGAAGATGTCGAAACACTTCAGGAAACTGTTTCCCAGCAGGAAAGAAATTTACAGGATTTACTGCTGAAACTTGCTCAGCAGAAAAAAGAAGATACACTCACCCAGCAAATCGGCAAGCTCGAACTCCAGAGTCAGCAGAATGCTATTAACAAGCAAAAAGAAGAACTCGAAAAATTACAGAAAGCCAAAGATACTAAAACTATCACCAGCAAGAATGACGGCATTGTCAGCACCGTGAACTGCGCCGCCGGTGATACTGTCATGGACGGCGATAATCTCGCAAGCATTACGCTGACAGGTTCAGGCTATACCGTACAGATTACCGTCACTGCCGAACAGGCACGCCGTCTGCATCCGGGCATGAATGCAGAGATTACCAATCAGCATTACAGTGATATTACTGCAACTCTGGCATCTGTCAAGCAGGAGGCCGGAAACAATGACAGCAGAACGCTGATATTCAATATTACCGGAAAAGATGCCGTATCTGGTCAGCTTCTGGCACTCTCGATTCAGACTTCCAGCGAAAATTATGACTGTGTTGTGCCGTCAAGTGCGATTATGGAGGATAATAAAGGAAAATTTGTTCTGCTTATCCAAGCCAAAAATACACCTCTCGGAAATCGGTACTATGTCAGCCGGAGTGATGTGACTGTCATCGCTCATGATGAAATCAACAGTGCAGTGCAGGGCGATATGACAAGCTCGGATTTCGTTGTCACAACTTCTGAAAAGCCCCTCACCGCCGGTATGCAGGTGCGTATGGAGGAGAAAGATTCATGATGAAACTCCGGAAAATTCAGATTATCCGGCTTGTAACGGCTTGTTTCTGTATTCTGACTGCTGTGATTCTGGGATGTATCAATACGCATCTCAGCGGACTTCTGCCCAGTCAGCAGGCCGGCGAACGCTGGCAGAAAGACGGAAAAGCAGTACAGCTCAGTGTGTTTCTTCGGCCGGAAGCCGACTTCTCAACAGAAAACATCAGCAGTCTGCACGAAAATATTGATACGGAATTAACAGCCAAATCCATTCAGGCGGAAAACAAGTCCGCACGGCGTTGGTATGATGCTTACAGTACACAAATCGGACAGGCGGAAGTTACCGGAAACCGGAAAAGTCCTTCCGATGCCCTTGTGACTGTTGTCGGCGGTGATTTTTTCCAGATTCACACCCCCGAACTCGTCAGCGGAGGCTATTTCAGTGAACAGGATGTCATGCATGACAGAGTTGTGATTGATGTCCAGTTGGCATGGAATCTGTTTGGTTCGGCCGATGTTGCCGGAATGGAACTTACAATTCAGAATCAGAAGTGCCTGATTGCCGGCGTTGTTCAGCCGGAATCGGATTACGCTTCCAGAAAGGCTTACGGAAAAATGCCGAGAATCTATCTTTCTTATGATTTTTATCGGGAAAACTGGAAGCCTGAAATCTGCCGTATCAGTTGTTATGAAGCTGTTCTGCCGAATCCGGTCAGGAATTTTGCAAAAGAACTGCTTGTCAAGAATATGCATCTTGAGGAAGAAGGCAATAGTATCGTTCTTGAAAATACCGGACGCTATTCGCTTTCCGGCAGATGGAACACGCTCCGGCATCTCCGGAATCTTGTTGTCTGCGAAACTGTAACATTTCCATACTGGGAGAATTCTGCACGGATTGTTTCGTTTGATACAGCGGTGCTTCTGCTGGTGCAGATAATTTTCAGCATCTGGCCGGTGCTGTACCTGCTCTATCTGATTGCAAAAGCCTATACATCGGCAGAAAAAAAGATATATCAGAAACGTATTGCATGGAAAAACCGTTACCGTTCGGAAATCAAACAGATATAAAACAACTGAAAACGGTTTCTGCCGTCCGTGGAGCACTCACGGACGGTTTTTTCTTTTGTGCAGATTTCACAAAGTTTTCTGACATGTTCAGCAAAAATCATAAAGAATCTGGCGGGCATATTCTTCTTTTTTATTTATTTTCTTAGATATATCTTTAAAATTATGATTTTTGTATAATTTACGACAGATATAACTGATTTCTTAAGCCAAGCTTGAAAAATTCTAGAAAATCTATTGACAATTTTTTAAAATTATGATATACTAATTACAGTGAAAAGAAAAAATACTTATTCACAAATTGTTCATGAACAAGCAGATAAAAAGAGAAAAAACGAATTCAGGGGGAATTCATCATGAAACAATTCAAAAAAACAATGGCAGTCATCGCTTCTGTTGCAAGCCTTGCAACAAGCGTATCCGCAAATTTAAGTATTACATCTTTTGCGGCATCCAACTATATTTCTGACGGCTGGTATTACATCAAGAACATCAAC
>JAFRMZ010000093.1 GCA_017430465.1 Oscillospiraceae bacterium | reverse complement strand
GTCGATGCACGGAATATTATACTTGCTTGCCATGCTCTTGCAGGCGTTGCAGTAATCTGTATAGCTGTTGACAAACTGTCCGTTCGAGTAAGCTTTCAGACCGATAACAGTTGTTACCAGAATCGGAGTACCGCCCTTTTCGAGTGCACCTTCGATATATTTTTCCATATACCATTCATAAGAACCTTCTGTCGGATTATCCACATTTCCGCAGACAGGAGCATATCTTTCTTCATTGGTGTAGGCGGCGTCATTGATTGCAAACTGTACCAGAAGATAATCATCCTTCTGCATGTAATCCAGAATTGTCTGAAGTCTGCTGTTATCGTAGAAACTCTTGGAGCTTCTGCCGGCAATGGCATGATTGGCTACTGTTACGGCATCTGCATTGAAATAATTGCCTAAGTAGTAGCCCCAGCCCTGCTGAGGAGCATAGCTTTCACGATAGCTCTGAACGGTGGAATCACCGGCAATGTAGATGGTCTGTGCGGTGGAAACAGGCTGTGTTTCCGGTTCGGGAGCAATGTAGATTTCTGCAATGGGTTCATCCGTCCATTCTGTCCGGAGATAGTCGATATTAGGGCCACCGTCAGCGGTTGCAGAGGTCAGCCGGATAATATTTGCACCAGCAACCAAAGGAAGAACAAGTGCTCTTTCCTGCCATGTTGTCCAAGCACCGGTTGACAGGAAATCCTGAAGCCAGTAATCAGTATTGTCATTGACCTGAATTTTCATCTGTCTGTTGGCGGTGCTTCCGTTGGCAATATTGAATGTACAGAGATAATTTCCGCTTTTCGGGGCATCTACTGTAAATTCGATAAAACTTCCGGTTTCGTTATAAAGATTCAGATATGCATCAGATGTGAATCCGGCATTCGTATCTTCATAGAAACATCTTGTATAGGCAGCATCAATTGCATAATAAACTTTCTTTCCGGTTTCGGAACTTTCGAGACCTTTGCCGTGGAGGAAGTTTGTCAGCACTTTGACATCGAGTGCATCAATATTGACATCACCATTCAGGTCAGAAGTTTTTCTTGTCTGATGGGTGAAATTCTGTTTTGCAATTTGTTTTTTCAACAGAATCTGGTCATAGACATTTACAATACCGTCATTGTTAATATCGCCTGCGATGGAAGTATCTTTTTTAGCTTCTGTCACGCTGTCGAGATACCATGTCTGGCAGGCGTGGCCGTTGCGTTCCCATTCCTGTGCATTAGCACCATTATCGAGAGAAGCATTGATGATTTCGACTGCACTGCTGTCTCCGGAGCATCTGGTTGTGATGATATAACTACCGTTATCCTGCTTGATAAACTTGAACATCTGGGCATTAGTGGAAGAATCCTGCCATACTTCGATATTCGTCCCATTTGTGGAGCGTGCCGCTGTCACATCAAGAAGCTTAGAACCATCGCCGGCACAGCTGTAGATGTGATAATAACCATTTCCGGCAGATTCTGCTCTCCACAGTGCATATTTATTATCAATGCCGGGGGTTTCAATCTGTGCGACATTTGTGCCGTTAGCTGGAGCATCTGTCAGAGCGAGATACTGTCCGGAATTTCCGTTTCGGAGCATGAAATATTCCGTTCCGATTTCAGCAGCTTCTTCCTCAAAGGCAAGGTCAGCCATGAGTTCAGCGAGCTTTGTCGAACCAATAATGCTTTGATGCAAATCATCATCAGCAGCATAGTATTCAGTCATAGCATCATAACCGCCGATAGAAATTCCGAAATTCTGCCATGCGGTGAACAAGTCAACGACTTTCACGCCCTGTTCTGCGCCGATGGTATCAAGCTGTCCGCCGAACCATCTGCCTGTAAGCATGGGAGAACGGTTCAACTCTCCGTGACGGCCCTGCTGTTTTACTAAGATGACTGTCATGCCCTTTGCTTTCGCCCTGACAACCATATCCGTGACAACTTCATAATATTCCGTAGCGTTGGAATAGTTCGTGTCATTGATGCCAATGGAAATAATATAATAATCTCCGGTTTTGCCGTAAGTTTCAATTGCATCAAACTGACCGCCGTCTACAAAGCCTTTGGCATACTGTCCAGAAGTCGCCATATTTCTGACAACATATCCCGATGCAGGTGTTCCGGAAAGATAATTTCCGATAATCTGTCCCCAGCCATGCTGTGCGGTATCCGCCTGATTGTAGTAGTTGGCAACTGTGGAATCTCCGCAAATCCAGACGTGCGGATTCATGACACCGGTTGTATTCAACTGTTTGATTTCAATTGCTGAAATCGAACGCTGTCCATTGGCTATGCCTGTTACTGCCTGAATATTCAGTTGTCCATCTGTAACAGGGAGCTGAACGGTTTCTGTTGCGTTGAGACGGGTAAGATTCATCATCTGCAACATGCCTTCCATCTTGATGGAACAGCGTGGTGCATTTCCGACAGTAACAGTGACTTCATACAGACCTGTCGGCAAATCGACATTGAAGGTATTGGAAGTATCGTCAGAAGTAAACTGAACGGCATCACTGCCTGCACCGCTTCCGCCTGCATTGACATTGGAGACGTTTCCGGTCTGTGCGAAGCCGTAGCCTAAGGAACTGCTGTAGGCGGTCGAAGCTGTAACGCCTGTATAGCCGGAAGTTGTTCCGTCACCGCCGAAGTCAAATTTCCAGTTCGCTGTAGCAGCAGATGCTGTCATTGTGCTGGTGATTCCGGCGGGAACAGCCGGTATCGCCATAGCGCAGGCGACAAGTGCACTGATTAATTTTTGTCGTAAACTTTTCATAAAAGTCCTCCTTTTCCGAATTTTTTCATACACTTTCTGAAATGAGCTTACATTAAAAACATAAAAATTGTGAACGATTCATGTCTTTATTGTATATTTTACCGGAAATCAGGAAAATTTTCAATGATTAATTATATTTAAAACTATTTTTTTATCTTAAAATGACAACGTTTTCGATACTTTTTTTGCTCAATTTATGAATAATCATCATATTTTTGCTTGATTTATAACTAATTCATAATTTATCTATTTTTAATCAATAATAATTTCTGCGCTCTGGAGAGTTGTTTGATTTCATATTCTCTCCGGAGCGCATCTGATTTGGATGCATATTCTTCTGTATAAATGAGCTTTACCGGACGGCGTGAACGGGTATATTTTGCGCCTTTTCCGGAATTATGCGCCTGAATGCGCTTTTCAGGGCATGTTGTCCAGCCGGTGTAAAGTGTTCCGTCAGCGCATTCTAGAATATAGACATAATTCATGCAAAATCCGTCCCGAAATTGGTTGTAATCGGTTTATGCGCCGACATGCTCTTGTGAATGTCCAGAATTCTCTGGTTAGAACTTCCACGGAATAATAAATTCAGACTTTTCTTAGATTCAATGAATTTTCCATCGACAAGCCAGTCAGTAACTTCGAGCAAATCGCTGTAATGATTTTTAGAATTCTGATTTTTGATAAGATATTCCAGTTCAAAACCTGTATAGGTCATGATGTTCAGACCGAGTTTCTTGACTTCTCTGCCGAGTTCGGCAAGGGCTTCAGCCTGACAGAACGGCTCGCCTCCGCTGAATGTCACGCCGTCAAGCAGGGGGTTTTTCCGGATATTCGCAAGCAGTTCACTCGTGCTGATGATTTTTCCCCCCTCGAATGCGTGTGTCTGTGGATTCTGACAGCCGGGGCAATGGTGAGGGCATCCCTGCGTGAAAATAGTATACCGGAAACCTGGACCGTCTACAATGGAATCATTCACTGTTCCTGAAATACGCAATAACATGATATATCTTCCTCTCTGAATTGCAGGCAATGTCCGGAGAAAACTCCGGACATCATGCAGATTATTCTGTAATGTTGTGCTTGACTCTGTCTAATTTTACTTTCCTATAAAAAGAAGTTTTCCGTCTTTAACTTTATATGCTCCAAATTCTATTCTTCCACGAGAAAGAGACATTCCCACTACATAAGATTCAGAAAGATTGCTTAAACCAATAAATGTTAAGGGCATTGCTTTCTCTTGATGATAAATATAGTCGACAATCTGTGGCATTTCAGCCAAATCACAATCTATCTCGATAGTATTAGTTGTATTATTATCAAAAATAGATAAAGTATATTCATTATGATGAAATTCATTGATAAATGCTTCAACTAATTCTGAAATCCCCCCTGTTGGAAGTGATATATCTTTTACTCTCCATAACGGTTCATGTGTAGAAGGATGCAAAGTTTGTTCAATTTCGTAATTGTGATTTGACTCATCTTTTTCATCATCGAGAAGACCAGAATAGAACAACTCAGCAAAATAGCTTGCTACTTCAATATTGTTTTTGGTTTCATGTAAAAGTATAGCTGAAACCAATATCTCCGCAGTTCCGTCTTTCTTATAAAATTCAGCATTGTTCATCCGTTTAGTATCGGATAAAAACTCAAGGAGTCCCTTTTTTTGTTCAATGGCTAATGAATCAAAAGGACTCGTCCAGAACACAATTTTTTTATTTGTAGCTTTATCACGCAATCTAGCACATACTTTTCCGTCTTTTTCGTATTCCTCAATATAACAAGAGATATAATCATTCTCATCTCTAGTAGGAATTTGATTTGGATAATCATTTAAATATTCTCGATATAGTGCAACAATATCCATTGTCAAATCATGATTATTGAAGTAAGAATTCATTTTAAAAATTCCTTTCTTTTAAAAACATTATTCTGTAATGTTGTGCTTTACTCTGTCCTCGACTTCGCTTCTCTTAGCGTCATTGAATCTGTCGAGCGTTCCGACAAGATAGCCGGTAATTCTTCTGATACGTTCAAATCCAATGCGGTTATGGTCTTTTTCGGGTCTTCCGCACTGGGGGCAGACATCATTGATAATGCCTGTATATCCACAGACAGGGTCACGGTCAACTGGATGATTGATAGAACCGTAGCCAATTCCGGCTTCTTTCATACATCTGATGACTTTCTCAAATGCAGAAAGATTTTTCAGCGGGTCGCCGTCCAGTTCTACATAGCTGATATGTCCGGCATTGGTCAGAGCATGATAAGGTGCTTCAATCTGGATTTTCTCAAACGCACTGATGGGATAATATACCGGAATGTGGAAAGAGTTCGTATAATATTCTCTGTCGGTGACACCGGGAATAATGCCATATCTTTTCTTATCCATGCGGACGAATCGTCCGGATAAGCCTTCGGCAGGTGTTGCCAGAAGCGAGAAGTTCAGACCTGTGTCCTGTGCTTCTTTATCGAGACGCTTTCTCATTCTGCCGATAATTTCAAGACCGAGTTCCCGTGCACGTTCACTTTCGCCGTGATGTTCG
This sequence comes from Oscillospiraceae bacterium, assembly GCA_017430465.1. Classification (GTDB taxonomy): domain Bacteria; phylum Bacillota; class Clostridia; order Oscillospirales; family Ruminococcaceae; genus UBA3855. The sequence goes on along the minus strand of JAFRMZ010000093.1, from coordinate 1,493 downwards.
CCGATTAAGGATTTCAAGGTTTCGGCAAGACCGATAAAGCCGACTGAAAGTGTGCCGTGCTTGAGAACTTCTGCCACACTGTCATCAGGTGCAAGGTTTTCGGAATCAATCCAGATGCCCTGACCCATCAGGAACGGGAAGTTCCGGACTTTTTTCTGACACTGAATCTCGAACCGGTGCTTGAGCTGGTCAATTGCCAGATTCATGATATTATCAAGACTCTCGAAGAATTTATCCAAATCGTGATTGGCTTCGATAGCCAGACGGGGAAGATTCACGGATGTGAAACTTAAATTGCCTCGGCCGGTAACGATTTCACGGCTGGGGTCATACACATTGCCGATAACTCTGGTACGGCATCCCATATAAGCAATTTCGGTTCTGTAGTCGCCGGGCTTGTAGTACTGAAGATTGAACGGCGCATCAATAAATGAGAAGTTCGGGAACAGTCTCTTAGCCGATACACGGCAGGCAAGCTTGAACAAATCATAGTTCGGGTCTTCCGGATTATAATTAATGCCTTCTTTAATCTTGAAGATGTGAATTGGGAAAATCGGCGTTTCACCGTTGCCCAGACCGGCTTCATTAGCGAGAAGAATGTTTTTAGTTACCATACGGCCTTCCGGAGAAATATCCGTTCCGTAATTGATAGAAGAAAAAGGAGTCTGTGCACCGGCTCTGCTGTTCATAGTATTGAGATTGTGAACAAGAGCTTCCATCGCCTGATATGTGGCTCTGTCAGTTTCCTGATAGGCATGTTTTGCGGTAAATTTCAGAATTTTCTTAGTCAGTTCCGGAGCGAATGTTTCGTTCAGAATGGCTTCTGCTTTTTCAGAAAAGCCGTTGTCGTTGGCAAGCACTGGAATCAGATTTTCTTTTGTCTTGATAGTATTGCAGAGATTCTGTACAAATTCGGACGGATTTTCTGTTTCTGTCAGAAGTTCCAGTGCACGGGAGAGATTCTGTTTATATCTTGCAGTATAAGTTTTCCGGATGCCGTCTGCCATAGCATAGTCAAAGTTCGGAACGCTCTGACCGCCGTGCTGGTCATTCTGATTTGACTGAATCGCAATACATGCCAGTGCGGAATAGCTTGCAATATCATTTGGCTCTCTCAGAAAGCCGTGACCTGTTGAGAATCCGCCTTTGAACAGCTTAACTAAATCAATCTGACAGCAGGTAGTTGTCAGTGTCAGGAAGTCCAAGTCATGAATGTGAATATCTCCTTCAGCGTGAGCTTTTGCATGTTCCGGCTTGAGGACATATAATTCATAGAATTCTTTTGCAGAAACGCTTCCGTATTTAAGCATTGTACCCATAGCGGTATCACCGTCAATGTTGGCATTTTCCCGCTTGATGTCGCTGTCCTTGGCAGAATGGAACGTCAGTTCATTCAGGACTTTCATCAGATTGGTTTTCATTTCCCGTTCACGGTTACGCTCGTAGCGATAGAGAATATAAGCTTTTGCGGTGTGTGCGTGTCCGTTTTCGAT
>JAFRMZ010000092.1 GCA_017430465.1 Oscillospiraceae bacterium | reverse complement strand
GCAAAGCAGAATCCTGCCGAAGAAAATGTATTCCGTCAGCTCAGGCTCGACCAGTGGGTAAAGCAGGATGTCCGCTGGATGCCGATGCACAAATGGGATGCCTGCAAGGTCGATTTTGACGAATCCTTTCTTGAGGGAAGAATCTGCTACGGCGGTCTTGACTTATCGTCAACGACCGATATTACAGCATTTTCGCTTGTTTTTCCGCCAATTCCGGAGGATGATAAATATTACATTCTGCCGTATTTCTGGCTTCCGGAAGAAACGCTTGACCTGCGCGTCAGAAGGGATCATGTACCCTATGACCTCTGGAGCAAGGGACATTTTCTGAATGTCACAGAGGGCAATGTTGTGCATTATGGATTTATAGAAAATTTTATTGATGAACTGGGAAAAAGGTTTCATATCAAAGAAATCGCCTTTGACCGCTGGGGTGCAGTTCAGATGTCTCAAAACCTCGAAGGACTGGGATTTACAATGGTTTAGTTCGGACAAGGGTATAAGGAGATGTCCTTAATTAAAAAGTCATGATCTAAAACCTTTCTTGCATCGCCTTTACGTCTATATTCAGAGCCGTTATTCCTGAAATTCCCGAGGTTTTCCTTCTTTTTGCAATCAATAGAAATAACGGGTATTCCTTTTGCAATACAATCTCCGGACATACTATTGATAAATTCAAACTGTCCATTTCGATCAGGGTGAGGTGTACCAACTTGAAGCATTTTTTGATTCAATTGTTTACTGTAGCCCATTTTTGTTAATTCGCTTGAAACTACCGTATGACTCACTTGAATACCATAATCGCTCTTTAATTTTTCTGCTATATCCATTAGACCCATAGTTGTCCAGTGAATGATTCTTTCAGGATCACCACATATTTTTCCGTCAATTATTTCTTCGATTGCTTTTTGTATATCAGGATATTTTTCAGATGACGATTTCCTGCCTCCACCCGATTTACGCACTCTAACCGTGTATTCTTCTCCGGCTTTTACTTCTTGAATACCTCTTCGTACTGTATTTACAGATGCACCGGATAATCGTGTAATAAGAGCCTGACCGCCCCGACCAATTGAAATCGCTGTCGCTCCGAGAAAAAGGCTATACTGCTTCTCATTCAAAGAGCTTTTCATAAACTCTATTTGATTCTTCAGATTATTCTCATTGATGATTATCGACATACTCTATACCTGCCTTTTTTAGTATGTCTTTATTATATCATATCTAAACTATAATATCAAGTTATTTCTTTAAGTTTCCTTATTATATAAGTCTATATTTTTGATTAAATTGGTTGAAATTTTCAATAAAGTCTGGTGTTCGTTCTGCTTTGAGTGTATCCAGATAATCATGTGTATCTAATTTGGACTGTGATATTTCTATCATAGCAACTGCAATATTGGAGCAGTGGTCTGAAACACGTTCACAGTTAATCAGTAAGTCGGAAAGCGGAATACCCAGTTCTGGACTACATTCGGCTTTTTTCAGTCGTTCAATATGTTTGTTTCGTATGGTTATGGTTAGATTATCGATTACTTCTTCTAACGGCTCTACTCGGAGTGCTTCTTTCAGATTGTCTTGAACGAATGCTTTCATAGTGATTTCTATGATTTCGGCAAGGGCAGCAGAGAGAGTGGTGAAATCCGCCCTTGCCGTTTCGGAAAAGACTTGTTCATTTTTTCTCATTTCTTCAGTAATTTCGACAATATTGATAGCATGGTCGCCAATGCGTTCAAAATCACTGATTAAATGTAATAATTCAGAAATCGTGTTATTATCTACTTCTGTCAAATCTTTGGAAGAAAGCTGAATCATGAAAGTAGAAAGTATATCTTCCATCTGGTCAAGAGTTTGTTCTTTTTTTTCAACGCTTGGCATGATTTCAGGCGAATCGTTAAAAATGCCTTGTAATGCCTCTAAAATGGCTGATTTGGCGATTTCTGCCATATCTACTGTCTTTTCTCTGCACTGCGATACAGCGAGCGGAGGCGAGGAGAGCAGACGCTCATCAAGCAGAACTTGCTGTTCCTGTTCTTTAGCGGAGGGTATCACGGTATTGGCAAGTTTTACAAGCTGATTGGAAAACGGCAGCAGTATGATAGTTGTAACGATATTAAAAATTGAGTGTACCATTGCGATTTCTGCCGGATGAATCGCCTTATCAATGAAATCAAAAGAAAATATAGCGTTCAGCAGATAAAAGACTGCTAAACAAACGACTGTTCCGATAATGTTGAATGACATGTGTATTACTGTAACACGCTTGGCATTTTTATTCACTCCAATGGAAGAAAGTAAAGCGGTTACACAAGTTCCGATGTTTTGTCCCATAATAATAGGAATAGCCATTCTGTAGGTGATTGAGCCTGAAATAGAAAACGCCTGAAGAATACCAACAGATGCAGCGGAAGATTGAATAATACCAGTGAAAACTGCACCAAACAGCACACTTAATATAGGATTGTTAAATGCAACAAGCATTTTTTTAAATTCTTCCATTTCAGTTAATGGAGAAACTGCGTTTTTCATCATTTCCATGCCGTACATCAGAACTGCAAAGCCGACTAAGATTGTGCCAATGTCTTGCTTCTTTTTATTCTTGCTCCCCATGAGCAAAAGAACGCCAATCAGAGCCGCAACAGGTGAAAAGTTTTCTGGTTTCAGTAAAGAAAGCCAGAAACTATTACTTTCGATACCGGATAGACTCAATAGCCATGCTGTCAGTGTCGTTCCGATATTAGACCCCATTATCACGCCGATAGTCTGTTCTAACTCCATAATTCCAGAGTTGACAAGTCCTACAAGCATAACTGTCAATGCTGATGAAGATTGTACTGCAATGGTAATGCCTGCACCTAATGCAAGGCTTTTGAATGGATTAGAAGTCATTTTTTTCAATGCCGTTTCTAATTTGCCACCTGCAATTTTCTCCAGACTTTGGGACATAACGTGCATTCCGAACAGGAAAAACGCCAATCCTCCGCATAATGTGAACACTGAAAAAATATCCATATAGAATACCCCTTTTAAATTTTACTGCTTTTGTTCTGCTTAACTTGTAACTTTTAATTTAGTTTATCACAAAAATGTTAAATCCAAAATATAAACTATGTAAAAAAGCTGTAAAGTTTTGTAAATTCCAGATAAAGATTATAATTTCCTGCTTACTTGACAGCAAAGCAGGAAATTTGATATAAGGGCATCTCTAAAAACCCCTGTACAAAATGAGGAAAATATGATATAATAGAAAATATGAAAACAAGACAAAGAAGTTTCTTTGATGAAGAAGCAAGAATGGAATTACTGAG
>JAFRMZ010000091.1 GCA_017430465.1 Oscillospiraceae bacterium | reverse complement strand
TAGGAAAGCAAATCGTAATTGACTCTTGTATTCAGATAGCCGATAGCTGACGGAATCATCAGTAATACGCCGATGATGAGAATCAGTACTTTATGCTTGACAACCTGCTGACCAAGCTTTAACATACAGCATCCATCCTTTCTCTTAATTTTGTTTGGCTGTTGCTTATATTATATTCCAAAAATGACCGTTAGTCAATAGTTTTTGCCAAAAAATATGACCGTCAGTCAGTATTTTGTATGACTGCACAAAACAGTCTGCACAAATTTATGACTTTTGGTCAGTTTTTCACTCTTGACAAGATGGCAGTTCTGCTGTATAATAAAAGAAAGCAAAGCAGATTTTTTGTAAAATATGACAAAATTCAGAAAGGCGGTTTTATTATGGGCAAACTCGAAGCAAATAAACAATTGAAAGAAAATTCTCTCCTGAATACTGCCTTTGAATTTTTTACAACAAAGGGATTCAGCAAAACATCTATTTCAGATATTGTCTGTCATGCCGGAGTCGCAAAAGGAACATTTTATTTATATTTTAAAGATAAGTATGACATCCGGAACAGATTAATCTGTCATAAATCAAGCCAGTTGTTCCGGACGGCTGTGCAGGAGCTGAATCAGGAAGAAAAACGGCATGAATTTTCATTTGAAGATAAAATTATCTATATTATTGATAACATTATCAATCAATTGAATGGAAATCAGGCACTTATGACATTTATTTCCAAAAATCTGAGCTGGGGCGTGTTCAAAAACGCTTTGACTGCCCATGTGAATGACGGAGATGTTAATTTTTCTGATATTTATCATCAGATGCTGAAAGATTCGCCGTATCATTTCCGAAAACCAGAAATTATGCTTTTTCTGATTGTGGAACTGGTTTCCGGTGCATGTTATTCCTCAATTCTGTATCAAGAACCATGTACACTGGAACAGCTTAAACCAAGTTTGTATTCTTCCATCCGGATGATAATTCAAGACCACAAAGCCGGCGTTAAGTCATAATGTTCTTTTCAGAGCGTTTTTTCATGCAGTTGCAGATAGGCATAACTGCCAATCTGCGACTGAATTATTTTTTTCGTCAGATTGTACCATGACGCACACTCATCCAGAATAATAGCATCTGCTGTAACAACAGGACTTTTCTGTTTCAGAAGATAATCCACAGCGTTTTCAATGAGAATTTCCAGTTCAAAAGGGGAATTCTGCATCAGTTCGGCGATGCGTTCTTTCAGTCTGCCGGAATTCGAGACAGGTGCATCCAGATAGAACACGGCTTTCTGAATCTTTAATGCTGTAAATGCTTTTTGCATGGCCAGAATTGCCGAATCTGTCTTGTCAACAAGGCGGTAAGTTCCTCGGAGACCGGCCAAATCCCGAATTGTGCCGTCCATACATGCAAACAGCATTGAATCCGAAAAGGCAATCTCCAGCGTGATGATAGTATTGAAGCCGTCAATATAAAGCGTTTTTCCCTCTAAATCCGTGTCAGATAATTCTTTCTGCTTTCTGCACCTGATATGTTCTTCTGAAGAAACTGTTCTGGCAAGAGCAAGTCTCTGGCGTTCGGATAACAGATAATGATTACCGACAAATGTTGTGACAGATTTTACAGGATAGCCCCTGTTTATCAGAAAATAGACTTCTTCCGAGGCTTTTTTTAATTTTTCCAGATTTTTAGGGCTGAAATCCCGTTCATCTGTAGGCACAAAGCCACGTTTTACCTGTTTGCTCATGAAAAGTTTCCTTTCTGAATTGCTTTCAGCAGACCGCAGCATCCTTCATAAATATCCTGATAAGCTGTTTCAAAATCACCAGTATACCACGGGTCAGCAACGCTTCCGGAACGTCCGGCATATTCAAGAAGTTTGTGCACCTTATGTTTCGGGTCAGACGGAAAAATCCGACAGATATTAAATAAATTATGCTCATCCATAACAAGAAACAAATCATACTTGTCATAATCCCATTTTTTCAGCTGGACAGCATATTTCCCATCGCAGGAGATGCCATGCTTGGCAAGTTCCCGTCTCGCCGGAGGATAGACCGGATTACCGATTTCTTCCGTGCTGGTTGCGCTGGATGCAATTACAAGTTCTGATTCAAGATTCTGCTCCTGTACTAACTTTTTCATAATAAATTCTGCCATTGGCGAACGACAGATATTACCGTGGCACACAAACATAATTTTCAAAATCATCTCTCCTCTAACAGATAAGCGAACAGTACACAGCGGATACCGTCATTTGCACCGGAATTGCATGTCTGCAAAGTGATGAATTTATTATCACTCACTCTCGGCAGATGACGCATATCCCCATAAAAAACAGTTGCCGTATTGATGATGCTGTTTACAAAATTTTTATAATCCGTCCGGTTCATTTCGATAAAATTCCAGTACTGAAATTTTGCGCCGGCTTCGCCGTAAAGTACATTGCAGGAGAACACTCTGTATAAATACCGATGTTCCAGCGTAGCCACTTCAATATATTTATGAGAATTTCCCCATTCTGCGGATTTGTAATTTTTGATGGCATGAAACATTGAACCGTTTCCCATATTATGTCCATATACCAGCGTATTGTCAGAAGATTCCAGTCTGCATCGCCAGTCTGCGAAAATCGCACCGGCACTGCTCCAAGAACCGTTCCAAGCATGGTCAACATAGAAATTATTATCTGCATTCTGCATAATCGGATAATT
>JAFRMZ010000090.1 GCA_017430465.1 Oscillospiraceae bacterium | reverse complement strand
TTTTTCTCACAATATCGGCTTCTTTCATTTCAAATGCTCCTTTTTGACAAGTTTTGACGGCTTCTGACAGGTTGTTTGACAGAAAAAAACGCTGTATTCAGGCTTTTTGACGCATTTGACAGGAAAAATCCTATTTCTTTATATATTATATATTTTATATACATATATATATTATTTTTTAAAATAATATTGAATATAATAGAAAATTACCTGTCAAAATTGTCAAAGTGGCTATATTTCGATATTTTATAAAAATACAAGATGTCAAAATCAATTTATAAATTCAGAGAACAGGGCAGACTTTTCCCGTAATTCATGGAAATGCTCATTCAGCGGTATCTGATAATTTAACGCCTCGCCATGTGCGGCGTTTTCCTGTCTTGTCAACCGCTTTCTGAATACTCGGACAGCAGGTTTCCAGTTCTACATTGAAAGTCCGCTGTGCATATGGTGTCAATCCGGCATCTTCACAGTAAGCCTTGTATCTGGTATACAGCTCACTTCTGCCGACTTCACCAGTAGAATCCAGCTCACAGCAGTCCTTCACAAAAGATAATACACTGTTGCTTTCTTCACGGTATTTCTGCAATTCATCGAGATTTTCCGATGTAACAGAGAATTTATAATGCTGATTCATCAGGCGGCGCAGTCCCTCCAAAGCAAACAGGAAAATCCCGTCAGCTTCCGTGCGAAACTTCTCCAATAAATCAGGGTCACGCTTGCTTTCCGGAACTGCATGACTGAATCGAATAATAATCAGTCGTCTGTAAAATCCTTCCGACTTGTCACCATAATTCTTCGGAATCTTGTTACAAGAAAAAAGTAATCTTGCATACGGCTGAAAAGAAAACGGATTCTTATTTTTTCGTTCGACAGTCAGATAATCCTCTCCAACCAGAGCCTTGAAAATGCCATTGTCATCGATATTCTTGGTAGGCAGGTCAGCAAAGATATTGGCTAATTTTCCGAATAACTCGGCTGTCTTGAAACGTTCGTTCAATGACTGCCACGATACATTGCTGACATTCTCACGACCGAGCAGAATATCATTTAGAACAAGAAGCAATAATGACTTGCCTGCTCCGGCCTCGCCGACAATCACAAACGATTTCTGTGCCCTGTTGACCGGAATCAGAAAATAACCGAGTATCTCCTGCACCAGATACACCTGTGCATCTGACAGGGCATCATGCAGAAATTTCAGAAACATCGGGCATTTTGCATCCGGCACATAGCGGACATTGAGCTGAACCGTTGAAAGATACTGCGGAGAATGTTCCGTCAGTGTATTTTCAATCACGTTGTATAAGCCGTTCCGCACGTTGATGAGATACGGATTTGCATTGAGTTCACGCACATCACGCTGAATCTGCATTCTCCACTGCCCCTCTGCATCGGAAATCTGAGAAAGTTTGGTATTGCCTGTCAGCATCTGCTCACGCACCATATTTTTGGCATCAAGCTCCGATATTTCGGTATAAACACCATGTTCATAGCGGTAGTGCTGTTCAGCGGCATAAAAGACAGGTGCTTTCTGAGCAAGATACACTGCCAGAACATCAGGCAGAAATTTCAAACCACGCTCCGTTTCTTCATACCAAGCAGGAATCCTTGCGACTTTCTGACTGTGCTGTTTGGCTCTTTTTTCATTCTCAAAATTCTTGTTCACTTCTTTGTGATAAGCAATTAAAGGCTTCAAATCGGCTGTTTTGAAATGAAATTTGTCTTTCATCGTGTAATTGATGACCGCATTTGCCGTGACAGCATCAAGATTATACAGATACTCTTCAATAAAATGCCTTGACTGCTGTAAATTTTCGATTGTTGAATCGCTGACCGGCAGATTCGCAAGCATTGTCTGAATGCCGTCCAGTGACAAAGGCTGATAAACCAGTGCCGCAGGGGATTTGCACGGGCATAAGCCGTTTTTCAGTTTCGGGCAGATGTAGCCTTTCTGGGCGATTGTTTCACAGGTCATCGGAGCTGTGCCGGATTTCTGAAAATGTGCGATTTTGGCATCTGTTTCCTGTGGGCTGTATTTCGGATAATTTCTTGAAAGTTCGTGAATGCGTTCAATACCGCCCTCAAACGGGAATAAATTTGTTATCATTGCATACCAGTCATGCTCCGGCAAAGTCTGCGAATTCGTCCGGCAATGCTGTAAAAATAAGCATTCCGCTTCGATACGCTGTAATCCCTTCTGCGTTCCCATTTTGATTGGCTGTGCAGTCTGTTCCGGAGCTGATACAGTTTTCAGCTCCGGCAGTACCTGCATCAATTGTTCCTGTGTATATCTGCGTTCCGGATGAAAGGAAATGCATTCCACCAGAATCGGCTCTTGCTTGCAGTGATAATAATTCGGCAGACGCATGACACGGCTTTCATTCACGCACATCGGGTCACCGCCAAAATGCCGAACAAGTGCCTTTTGAATTGGTCTGAACTGCGATACATCGGCATTCTGCACAAACCAGTATGTGTGCAAAGATTTTCTTGTTTTGATTACCATACTCGGCGGAAGCGGAAAATTATCAATCAGTTTCTGCTGTTCTTCAAAGGATTTGTCATCCATTTCCACGAACTGAGCGTTGATGCGTGTAATTTCCTTGTCGGTGTGTCCGCCTGAATTGACAACAAAGAAAATACCACGGTGTTTCTGATTATGTTCAGCAAGCTGTTCTTCAACGGAGAAAAACTTCCCTGCTTCCACATTCAGCTT
>JAFRMZ010000089.1 GCA_017430465.1 Oscillospiraceae bacterium | reverse complement strand
TCGAAAGTAGCAACTTCTTCATCATAGAGAGTATACGGAGAAGTAACGCCGGCGTTGATGATATTGCCTTTATAGAGTTTCAGGCGAACATCACCGGTAACAGTTTTCTGTGTTTCTGTTACAAATGCGCTCATAGCTTCTCTCAGAGGTGTATACCACTGGCCGTTATAAACAATATCTGCAAACTTGATGCCGAGATACTGCTTTACTCTTGCAGTTTCCTTGTCGATGGTGATAGTTTCCAGAACTTCGTGAGCATGATACAGGATAGCACCGCCGGGAGTTTCATAAACGCCTCTGGACTTCATGCCGACAAGTCTGTTTTCTACGAGGTCAGCCAGACCGATACCGTTTTCACCGCCGAGCTTGTTCAGTGTGGTAACGATTTCAGTACCGTTCATCTGCTTGCCGTCAATAGCAGTCGGAACACCCTTTTCAAAGTGAATAGTTACATAAGTAGGCTTGTCGGGAGCCTGAATCGGAGAAACGCCCATTTCAAGGAAACCGGGCTTTTCATACTGCGGTTCATTGGCAGGGTCTTCGAGGTCGAGGCCTTCGTGAGACAGATGCCAGATATTCTTATCTTTAGAATAATTTGTTTCTCTGTTAATCTTCAGAGGGATATTATGTGCTTCAGCATAATCAATTTCTTCGTCACGGGATTTCAGATTCCAGATTCTCCACGGAGCGATAATCTGCATATCGGGAGCAAAAGCCTTGATAGCGAGTTCAAAACGAACCTGGTCATTCCCCTTGCCGGTGCATCCGTGGCAGATAGCATCTGCGCCTTCTTTGAGGGCGATTTCTGCGATTCTCTTAGCGATAATCGGACGTGCAAAGGATGTACCGAGCATATATCTGTTTTCATAGATTGCGCCGGCCTGTACAGTCGGGAACACATAATCTGTAATAAATTCTTCTGTCAAATCTTCGATATAGAGCTTGGATGCGCCTGTTTTGATAGCTTTTTCTTCCAGACCGTCAAGTTCTGTACCCTGTCCGACATTACCGGAAACGGCGATGACTTCGCAGTTATTGTAATTTTCTTTCAGCCACGGAATGATGATAGAAGTATCCAGACCGCCGGAATATGCGAGAACTACTTTTTTAATTTCTTTTGCCATGATAAAAATTCCTCCTGTTTGTGAATAAGACTGTATTTTAAATCAATACAATTCTGTTTGATTTTATTATACACTATTTGCAATATAATGTCAAGGGCTTTTTGCATAATTATGCAAGAATTTTTTTAAAGATATGTATATATGCATAATTATACATATTTGCATGTATATTATGAATATTTATAAATAATAAATATTCGTCAGATAATAAGACAATATTCGACAAAAATCATCCGTTTTTCCTATTGCCTTTTAGAAAAAGTTATGGTAACATGATATTGTAGAGCGAAGGAGGGAGATATATGACCGACAAGGTTAAAGTCGTCATTGGAGATGACACCGTTGATTATGGTATTACAACAGCCAGCGCACTGCGTGGATATGGGCTGTATGCAGTTACAAGACGCAAGGATGGAAATGTTGTGCTGAACACAATTCTGGAGGAAAAGCCGGATGTCGTAGTGATTGACAGCGTAATGCCTCACATGGATGCTATTGAACTGATAAAGCGCACCAAAACAGAAGCCGAGTATTTTCCGGCATTTATTGTAACATCTTCTTATGACAATACGTTTGTTGAACGGCAGATTATGGAACTTGGCGCAGCCTATTTCATGCTGAAACCGTTTGATGTCGCAGTTCTTGCAGACCGCATTCTTGCACTAACTGCACCTAAAAGCAAAATAAGTCAGGAAGAACATCTGGAAATCATTGTCACCGACATGATTCATCAGTTAGGTGTACCTGCACATATCAAAGGCTACCACTATCTGCGGACAGCAATCATGCTCTCAATTGATGCACCGGAACTTCTGGACAGCGTGACAAAACTGTTATATCCGACCGTTGCCCAGAAATTCAACACAACATCTTCCAGAGTAGAACGTGCCATCCGTCATGCGATTGAAATTGCATGGGACAGAGGCGACTTGGATATTCTGAATTCATTTTTCGGCTATACTGTCAACACATGCAAGGGTAAGCCGACAAATTCGGAATTTATTGCCCTGCTGACGGACAAACTCCGTTTACAGATAAAAACAGGCAGATTTATTTCTGTCCGTGAGACTGCATCAAGAGCCTATTCCAAAATCGGATGAAATTCATGATTCCACGGCATGAAACGTTTTGTCCTGCAGTTCAGCATATTTGGAAGTATTCAGTTTTCTGGCATCGTTCACAAGATAGTCAGTACTGCGGTAAGCTTCAAACCGAAACGGCGGATTGTAATAAATATTGACATATTCGCCGTCTACTTCTAAAATAATTTCGAGCTGTTCCGGCAGAAGCGTGCCGTATTTCTTCTTGGTATAAAAAATATAGGAATCAATTTCTTCCTGCGGAAGATAACCGCCTTTTACAGTGACATGAAACATAAAACAGTGCTCCTCTCTGTATTTGTATTTGTATTTGTATTATTATAACATATTTTTGCAGGAATTGCAAGTATTTTTCTGCATTTTTGCAAATTGTTTTTCTGTTCTGATTTATGTTATACTATTGATAATATATCTTGAATATATCTTAATTTTACTATCAAATCCAAGGAGCTTTTTGATTTATGATTACAGTCACGAATGTGAGCCTTTCTTTCGGGGGCTCTGTCCTGTTCAAAGATGTTGACCTGAAATTCACCGGCGGAAACTGTTACGGTGTTATCGGCGCAAACGGCGCAGGAAAATCAACATTTCTCAAAATTCTGTGCGGAGAACTTGAGCCGACTACCGGTGAGGTCACTGTTGACAAGGGCAGAAGAATCAGTGTTCTGAAACAAGACCATTTTGCCTATGACCAGTATTCCGTACTGGATACGGTTCTGATGGGCAATGCCCGCTTATATGAAATTATACAGCAGAAAGATGCACTTTATGCAAAAGAAGATTTTTCCGAAGAAGACGGCGTTCTTGCTTCAGAACTGGAAGCCGAGTTCGCCGAACTCAACGGCTGGGAAGCTGAATCGGATGCTTCTAAATTATTGCAGGGACTAGGTCTTCCGGAAGATTTATTATATTCCCAGATGGAAGGCCTCTCCGGCAATGAAAAAGTAAAAATTCTGCTGGCACAGGCACTGTTCGGCAATCCGGATATTATCCTGCTTGACGAACCGACCAATCATCTTGATATTGAAGCTATCCGCTGGCTGGAGGGCTTTCTTGCCGAATATTTCGGTACTGTCATTGTGGTTTCGCATGACAGACACTTTCTGAATAATGTCTGCACCCATATTGTCGATATTGACTACACCAGAATCAAGATGTATGTCGGCAACTATGCGTTCTGGTACGAATCCAGCCAGATGATGCAGAGACTCCAGAAACAGCAGAACAAGAAAACAGAAGAAAAAATCAAAGAGCTGAAATCTTTTATCGAACGTTTTTCAGCCAATAAATCCAAATCCGGACAGGCTACTGCAAGACGCAAGCTTCTGGAAAAGCTGACTGTTGAGGAAATGCCTGCCTCCAGCCGGCGTTATCCTTACATTGGTTTTGAGGCTGACCGTGAACTTGGCAAAGACGTTCTGGAAGTGAAAAATCTCAGCAAGACTGTTGACGGCATAAAGCTGTTAAACAATATTTCTTTCACCATCGGACGGACGGACAAAGTCGCATTTGTCGGCGAGAGCGAGCAGGCAATCACGATGCTGATGAAAATCCTGATGGAAGAAGAAACCCCTGACGAGGGGAGCTTTAAATGGGGAGTCTCGACCTCCGTGTCTTACTTCCCTGTTGACCACTCCCGATATTTTGACGGCTGTCCTTTGAATTTGATTTCATGGATGCAGCAGTTCGCAGTAAAAGACCAGACAGAAACATACCTCAGAGGTTTTCTGGGTCGGATGCTGTTCTCCGGCGATGACGTTTACAAGTCAGTCGAAGTACTCTCCGGCGGAGAAAAAGTGCGCTGTATGTTCTCACGGATGATGCTTTTCGGGTCGAACGTGCTTCTTCTGGACAGACCAACAAACCATCTGGATTTGGAAAGCATAGCCGCAGTCAACAATGGTCTGACAGCATTCAACGGTGTCGTGCTGTTTTCTTCGCATGACCATGAAATGCTTCAGACTGTCGCTAACCGGATAATCGAAATCACGCCGGAAGGCTGTCTTGACAGAACCGGCACTTATGACGAATATCTGGACTGGCGCAAACAAAGATAATCATCACAATCACAGGAAACATTCCCCCGAAACGGCGAAGCTGGCTGTCAGGGGGATTTTTCCGTTTTAAAAATATGAAAAAGCCGGAGAGGGAACTTTCCGGCTTTTTCTATGGTGATGGTGAAATGGAAAACTGTTCTGCCATTGGCAGAACTCTGCTTTCCTTTGCAGACAGATGTGCAGGGGGGCTGACTTCTGTCTGATAAGAATCATTATATCACACTATTTGTATTTTGTCAATATTAAAATTCCATTTTAAGTGGAATTAATCAGTTTTTTGCAAGTATTTGTTCAAAAATCACACTAAAAGTGTTATAATACACAAAAGGGGTGATGATATGCTGGGCGACCAACTGAAAAAATTAAGAAAGCAAAAAGGCATCACACAGAAAGAACTTGCAGATTACCTGCATATTTCCAAAAGTTCTGTCGGCATGTGGGAACATGGCCAGCGTGACCCTGATACTGCCATGCTTCTGAAAATCGCTGATTTCTATGGTGTAACTGTAGATTACCTGCTCGGACGGGAAACGCTTTCCGGTACGCAGGAAGCCGTTCTTCAGGAAACTATCCGCACACTGGAAGAACTTATGGAACGTCTGAAAATGACTTTCAATCAGGAATAATCCCTGCTGTGCATACGGTTCTTTTCTGATTTTTCAGAAAAATTTATTGACATCTTTATCATAATCTGTTATAATATATACAGTGCCATGCAGATATGGCACTGCAATTTTTTATTTCATTACCGGAAAGGAGGTTCTGTGAAACCTTTTTCACAGACACAGATTATGGAAAACAGACAGATTGATATTACTGCCAAGAACAATAACAGCGTTAAGCTCGGTATGATTCCGGGACATTTCGCAACAAACCATTCTCATGTCAATTACTTTGTGGATATGACCACCATCAAGACCCAGTACCGTGCTGCACGTGAAGCGGCTCACGAACTGGCAAAAGCCTACCAGTCCAAGGAAATCAATACGATTCTCTGCTTTGAAGGCACAGAAATGATTGGTGCATTCCTTGCGCACGAACTCAGCAATCAGAACGGCACACTCAATGCCGGTCAGGATATTGCTGTCATCACTCCCGAAACCAATATGAACAATCAGATGATTTTCCGTGACAATCTCCAGAAATACATCTACGGCAAGAACATTCTCCTGCTGATGGCCTCTGTTTCTACCGGAAAATCTATTGCACGTTCTGTAGACTGCCTGAAATACTATTCCGGTAATCTGACAGCGATTTCTGCTATTTTCAGCGCACTGTCCGAATATGAAGGTGTAGAAATCGACAGTGTCTTCACACTGGAAGATATTCCCGAATACAAGACTGCTATTCCTTCTGAATGCGAACTTTGCAAGAAGGGTGCAAAAGTCGATGCCATTGTCAACAGCTTTGGCTATTCCAAAATCTAAGGCTTCATGAAATTTGAGCTTCCGAAAATAGAAGTCAATTCACCGGTAATTATCTGGTATGCCGGCATTGCATTTGTAATTCTTCTGTTTGGCTATGCCACAGGAGGAACATCCACACTGGAACTGTTCACCTGTTACCGGACAAGCGTAAGCGACCCGATGATGTATCTCCGTCTGATAACGCATGTGCTGGGGCATTCAGATATTTCGCATTATTTAAGCAATTTTTTCCTGATTATGCTGATTGGCCCTATGCTGGAAGAAAAATACGGCAGTCAGAAATTAATTTACATGATGCTCATCACAGCACTTGTCACCGGAATTGCTAATGTCCTGATAACAGCAGACGGCCTGCGTGGTGCAAGCGGTATTGCTTTTATGATGATAATTCTCTGTTCCTGTACATCATTCAAAAACGGAAAAATTCCGCTGACAATGATAATTGTCGTAATCATCTACATCGGACAGGAAGTCGTTGCAGGCGTGACGTTGAAAGATAATATCTCCCAGTTTACGCATATTTTAGGCGGGGTCTGCGGAATTATCTTCGGCATGTACTATAACAAAAAAGAAGCATAACACAGCAGTCTGAAATCTTTCCGGATTTCAGACTGTTTTTATGCTGATACAGAAAATTCACAAAAAATGCTTGACTTTTCCTTGTGAATATGCTATAATTAGTCCGTTGAGCTGGAAGAAAACTGACAGCAAAACTCACAAAAATTTATTTTCAAGATTCAAGCTGTCTGACGCTGAATTGCATTATAAAGCGAAAGTCCGGAGCAATCACCCGTATCAGGGATAACTGTATCTTTCTGAACTTCTGCTTTCTGTCCGGCGCAGACTGACAGGAGGTTTTTTTATTATGTATGACGTAAAATCCATGAAAGCGGAAGAATTCATCAATCATGAAGAAATTCTTGACACACTGAAATTCGCTGATGAACACAAGAATGACCGTGAAATGATTGAAAAAATTATTGAAAAAGCATCTCAGTATAAAGGCCTGACACATCGTGAAGCCAGCGTGCTCCTCGCCTGTGATGATGAAGAACTGAACAGAAAAGTCTGTCAGCTTGCAGAACAAATCAAGAAAGATTTCTACGGAAACAGAATCGTTATGTTTGCTCCGCTGTATCTGTCGAATTACTGCGTAAACGGATGTACTTACTGTCCATACCACATGAAGAACAAGCACATCGCCAGAAAAAAGCTTACTCAGGAAGAAATCCGTGCTGAAGTCATCGCCCTTCAGGATATGGGACACAAAAGACTTGCTATCGAAGCCGGTGAAGACCCCGTCAACAATCCGATTGAATATATTCTGGAAAGTATCAAGACAATTTACAGCATTCATCATAAAAACGGCGACATCCGCCGTGTGAATGTCAACATTGCGGCAACAACTGTCGAAAATTACAGAAAACTGAAAGAAGCCGGCATTGGTACGTATATTCTGTTTCAGGAAACGTATCATAAAGAAAGTTATGAAAAGCTTCATCCGACAGGCCCGAAGCACAATTATGCCTATCATACCGAAGCTATGGACAGAGCCATGGAAGGCGGTATTGATGATGTAGGTCTTGGCGTACTGTTTGGACTGGAACTCTATCGTTATGAATTCGCTGGACTGCTGATGCACGCAGAACATCTCGAAGCCGTACAGGGTGTAGGCCCTCACACTATCAGTGTTCCGAGAATCAAACATGCTGATGACATCGACCCCACTGCATTTGATAACTCTATCTCTGATGAAATTTTTGAGAAAATTATTGCATGTATCCGTGTATCTGTACCGTATACCGGCATGATTATTTCTACCCGTGAATCGGAACAGGTTCGTGAAAAGGCTCTCCGTCTGGGCATCTCTCAGATTAGCGGCGGTTCAAGAACTTCCGTAGGCGGATATACTGAAGAAGAACGTCCTCACGATACTGAACAGTTTGACGTTTCCGACCAGAGAACTCTTGATGAAGTTGTCAAATGGCTCATGGAAGGCGATTTCATTCCGTCTTTCTGCACGGCATGTTACCGTGCCGGCCGAACCGGTGACAGATTCATGCAGTTATGCAAATCCCGTCAAATTCTGAATTGCTGTCATCCCAATGCACTCATGACATTGCAGGAATATCTGGAAGACTATGCATCTCCTGAAACCAAGGCAGTGGGTGAAAAACTGATTCAGGCGGAACTTTCCAACATTCCGAATGAAAAAGTCCGTGCCAAGACAATTGAATATCTTGCCAAAATCAAAGACGGCGGAGAACGTGATTTCCGCTTCTGATACAGAATAACAATTCCCCTGTTCCGGCAGGGGAATTTTCTTATTGACAAATCTGCAGAATTATGCTATAATGCTCATTGTGGCAAATTATCATAAAATGAGAGGGCGTTTAGCATGTTTACACGAGAAGATACCAAAGCCGTCAAGGGGATGGCGGTTATTATGATGCTTCTGCACCATCTGGGAGCATTTTCCGACCGTTATGCACTGGATTTTCAGGGATTTCATTCATTCTGGAAACCGTTCACGGAAGATGGCTATTTAGGTGTGCTTACTGCAAATGTCCGGCTTTGCGTGGCATTGTTTTATTTTACCGGTGGATACGGACTGTATAAACGCTGGAGCAACGGAAAATTCAGTCTGACCAAATCAGTCGCCGGACTGTATCAGAGCTATTGGAAAGTATTTGTGATATTCATTCCGATTGCTTTTATTTTTTTCCGGAAAGAACCTGATACTATGCCGAATCTGTATACAAGATACTGGATTGCTGACGGCAAAGCCTTTCTTGTTTCCGTGCTGTCGAATTTTCTGGGGATTTCGGATAGTCTGAACAGTGAATGGTGGTTTTTTGCATCTTATCTGTGTGTGCTTCCGATGGGACTGCTGTTCTGTATGGCAACGAAAAAAAGCCGGAGTTTCACGCTGGATATTTTCTTAGTGTTCGTAATTGATATGCTTGTGCGTGATGTATTTGCAGGATTGCCGAGAATCGAAGCCCTTTCCGGACTGGGAAGCAATTTCTATTATACTCACTTTCTGCGCATGGCCGGAACAAGTCCGTTTTTTGCCGGAATTGTCTTTGCAAAACATCAAAAGCTGGAAACTTGGAAATCTTATCTTTATCAGTTCCGCTTCAGCGGAGTGCTGGGTTTTATCGGCTGTCTGGGAGTCTTGTTTGTCAGGAGCTTTATTCTCGGCGAATTGATTGAAATCATCCATGCAGTTTCGTTTGTGATTTTCCTGTCATTATTCTTCGACAGTCTGAAACCTGCAAAAAAATTATTCAGCTTTATCGGAAAATACAGCACTGACATGTGGCTTGTACATACATTTTTCTGTTACTACTTCTGCGAAACCGCAAAGCTTGTCTATTCCACAAGAAGCCTCTGGATTGATTTGCTGATTCTGACGGCCTTTTCTCTTGGGAGCTCCATTCTGCTGGAATTGTTCTGGAAAGGTATTTCTCTGCTGATGCCAAAATTAAAAAAATATCTGCTTCGTCCCGCAACAGAACAGTCTGCACCGCATCTCTGATGCTATGCAGACTGCTTTTTTTATCTGTCCTGATTATCTGTCCGGCCATCGCTTCCGACACGATAGTTATCATATTCATCTGTTCCGCTGAGAATTTCCGTTCCGGGAACAGCATCGTCCGCCGCCTGATTGATGTCACTGGCGATATCCCTGCCGTCCTGTACTGCTTCGCTGACAATATCCATGCCGTCATCTACAATATCACTGACAATAGTTTCGGCAGTATTGCCGATATTGTTATGATTCGGCCGGTCTGTCATAACAGTAGTTGTCCGAGGAATGTCTGTTACAGCACGGTCGTTTCTGTCATTTCTTCCGCAGGCAGTCGTGAAGATAACTGCTGTTCCCAGAACAGGCAGAATCCATAAAGATTTTTGTTTCATGTGAATACTCCTTTCATGCATGTTAGAAGCCATGAACTTCACGGCTCTGTCATAGTATTGCCATAAAAGTTTCAAATGATACCGGAAATTTTTTACGGAAAATTTTATGAAATCATGTGACACTTTCTGTTTATACTGCGATTAGTTATTATAGAAAGCGATGCATCTGCTTTATCAAAGGGGGGGAACTGCAATATGACAGAACAAGAACTTCGGATGCTTCTCCGACATTCGCCTGAAAAAGGTCAGAGAAAATTATTTGAACTGTATCACCGCTATGTCTATACGATTGTATGGCAAATTCTCGGAAACATCGCCAGCCGTGAGGATACTGAGGAAATTGTCAGCGATATTTTTGCAGAAATTTTCCTTCATCTGGATTCTGTCTATGAAGGCAGTCTCAAAGGCTACATCAGTACCATATCCAGAAGAACTGCAATTGATGCATTCCGGAAATTCTCCCGTCAGAAACCGAATTTTTCCATAGATGATGAAACATTTCAGGAAATTCCGGATAATATCAACATCACACAGAGTTTTGAAGACTCCGAACAGGCCAGAGCCTTGCTTGAAGCAGTTCTCCAGCTTGGTGAACCGGATTCGCAGATTCTGATTCAAAAATATTATTATAACCGAAATTCTTCTGAAATTGCTCAAACTTTGCACATGAATCCGGTAGCCGTCCGGATGCGGTCAAGCCGTGCGCTGAAGCGTCTCCGGAAAATATTGGAGAACAGCAATGAATTTTAACTTCAGGAGGAGGAATTACTATGAAAAAACAAAACTATCCGGATTTATCCGTTCTGAAAAAAGCAGATGCCGAAACACTGGAAAAGATTTCCGAAACCTGTCCCGTTCTAAATCAGAAAGAACAGAACCGGCTGTTAGAACGCAGTCAGGCGAAATACAGAATCCGCCGTCTGAGTACGGAAGAATTCGCCGAAACGGAAACCTTTGAAGCCGAACCCATCAAGAGAACCATCAATTTTGTTAATATCGGTGCGGCGGCGGCATGTTTTCTGGTATGCACCGGAACAGTCGGCGGAGGCATCTGGCTGATGAAGCATCCGCAGAAACCGAATGTCAGCCAGAGTGCAGAACAGCTTGCTTCCGAAACAAATACAGAAACCTCCGTTTCGGAAGCATCTGTTCCGGAAACTTCCGTCACGACAAAAGTAAAAGAAACCCGCCCGGCAGAGCAGACTACTGTTTCCGTGGAAACGCTCGCCGTCTTCCAGACTCAGACAGTCACTGTTCCGGCACAGACAGATACTCCCAAAATCGCTCCGAAACAAACTGCTGCCGTGGAAATTCCCACTGAAACAACCAGAAGTACAGTACCCACTGAAACGACCAGAAGTACAGTAACAGCTTCAACAACGGCTGAATCTGAACAGAAAACCACTCAGCCACAGGAAACTTCCGCAAAAATCACAACTGCTTCCACTGCCGGAACTACTGTTTCCACAACTGTCATCACCGAACCGGAACACATTCCGGAAACTCCATCTGAAAACGCATTGTTCCAAAAGCTGAACTTTGATGAGAACGGATGTATCCATTTTGAGGGGATGACTGTAAAAACACATTTCTATACTTCTTCTGCAAAAGAATACAGCATTTCCGCCGAAGATGCAGAAAATCCGAAATATATGCTTGATAAAATTTATGTTCCGTCATATTTTCCGGAGAGCAATGCCCGATTTATGGATGAAAATACGCTTTTCCACGTGATAACGGCTCGGGAAAATGATTCCAATGTAATGACATCAGCGGAAGTCGGCGGATATACTGCTAAACTCAACGGCTTTATACTGGATTATAATACTCCTTATGATATGGCGCAGTTTATACAGCAGACTATCTATACCGACTGGTACGACAATAAAACAGATGCCTATCTGAAAACTACCTGCAATGAATTTTATTACGGCAATATGGAAAATTACTATGCTTATCAGATGAACGGAAAAAAAGCAATTCTCTGCGGATATGCAGATACAGAATGTGACAGGGCATGGTATGTCCTGACATGGGTGCAGGACGGCTATCTGTTCAGACTGGGCGGAACTGCCACAACAGGCGGATGTGAAGATTTTGTTACCGTGCTTGCAAATTCCGAAGATTTTCAGGATACGGTCAGAATGGCAGAATCAGTTGCACCGAATCAGCTGGAAGGAAAAACTCCTGATGATTTCCCGATAGAGTATCATGACCCATTAGACCACAAGTCCGAAATCTTTATGAATAATGTACAGTATATCCGTGAACATGCATTTGAACAGGCATTCGAGAATTTATATTCAGAAACCGGAAGCAGTTTCAAAGCAGTTGTCATTACTTCTCATGAAGAACTGGAAGAATTACTTTCCGAATTGATTCCGGCTGAAGCAACAGAAAAATATCCGCAGTATGTAGCACCAACTTATCAGAAATTCAGCAAGTATGATGATGCTTTCTTTGCGGAATATGATTTGCTTGTTGTTCTGAAAGAAGAAGGAAGCGGTTCTTTCTGGCACGAAGTACAGGGAATTTCGGTCGATTCCGAAAATAACTGCACTGTCACAATTGACCGCCACATGCCGGAAACCTGTACCGAGGATATGGCATACTGGGCAATCTGCATTGAAACTGAAAAGCCAATCGAACAGATGAATTCTGTCAGTGTAAAGTTTAATGACATTATGCATAGCTATAATTGGTAATCTCCTGCAAAAATTCCCCTGTATGTGACATACAGGGGAATTTTTTGTGAATTTTTATCAAACATGATTGACAAATAAATTAGATTATGTTATAATTAGATAAATTCTATTCTAGGAGGAATGTTTCATGAAAACTTACAAATGCAAAGTCTGCGGAAAAATCTTTGAAGTCGAAGACGGACAAGAACCCGTATGTCCCCTCTGCAAGCAGAAAGGCGATAACCTCGAACTGATTGAAGAAAAGCCCTCTGCATCCAATCCCTATGCCGGCACACAGACCGAAAAGAATCTTGAAGCCGCTTTCGCCGGAGAATCTCAGGCAAGAAATAAATATACCTATTTCGCATCCGTAGCGAAGAAAGAAGGTTTTGAACAGATTGCTGCTCTGTTCCTGCATACTGCTGATAACGAAAAGGAACATGCTAAGATGTGGTTCAAGGAATTGCAGGGTATCGGCACGACTGCCCAGAATCTCGCTGCCGCCGCTGACGGTGAAAATTATGAATGGACAGATATGTATGAAGATTTCGCAAAAACTGCTGAAAAAGAAGGTTTTCCGGAACTGGCAAAAAAATTCCGCATGGTCGGCGAAATCGAAAAGCATCATGAAGAACGCTATCGTGCATTGCTGAAAAATATCGAAGCACAGGAAGTGTTCAAGAAAAGTTCTGTCAAAGTCTGGGAATGCCGTAACTGCGGACATATTGTAGTTGGCACGGAAGCTCCGGAAGTCTGTCCTGTCTGCGCACATCCGCAAAGCTATTTTGAGGTTCATGCAGAGAATTATTAAGCAATAAGGAGAAGAAGCTATCATGAGCAAAATCAATGATTTTCTGACCAAAGCCGGAACATTCTATCTGGCAACTGCTGACGGCAATCAGCCGAAACTGCGTCCGCTGGGACTGCATTTCGAGCTTGACGGAAAAGTTTGTTTCGGAGTCGGCAAGTTCAAGAACGTGTACAAGCAGATGCAGGCGAATCCGCTTGTTGAAATTGTTGCCTGCAAGCCGGACGGCCACTGGCTTCGCTACACGGGGAAAGCTGTTTTCGATGATGACTCCAAGTATGTGGAAAAGGCATTCGAGACTATGCCGAAACTTCGGGAAATCTATACAGATACCAGCATTATGGGTGTATTTCATCTGGAAGATGCCGTTGCTGTCGATATTCCCATGATGGGAGAAGGCGAATCGCTTCTTTAAAAATATAATAATGAAAATCATGAAAGAATACTTGCAAAAAAATAATATCACTACTTTGGATTAAAAATAAAAATCCCCTGCTTTGGCAGGGGATTTCTTATGCGAACAGGCTTGCTTTTTATTCCAGCGGATGTTTCTGTATATACTTTTCAACAAACTGTTCAAGTGGAATCGGCTTCGAGTAGAAATAGCCTTGCAGACTGTTGACACCATACTTTCTGAGAAAATCACGCATCTGAGCAGTTTCCACACCTTCTACGCAGACTTCCGCAGAAAAGGCATCCGCAAGATTAGAGATAAATTTAACTGTATTCTGGTCAGAAGCACTTTTTTCCACATTTTTGACATATTCACGGTCAATCTTGACGGTATCCACAGGCAGTTCACGCAGAATGCCAAGCGAAGAAAAGCCCGTGCCGAAATCATCCAGAGCCACACGGATTCCGTGTTCCCGAAACGTCTTGAACATCTTCTTCAACAGGGAAATATCCAGCAGACGACAGCGTTCTGTAATCTCCAGACAGAGATTTTCCGGCGGAAAGCCTGTCTGCTGAAGAAGCTGAAGCACTGTTTCAACAAAATCGCTTTGTTCAAGCTGGGCATACGATAAATTCACGTTCATGATAAAATCAGGATATTTTTCAAGCATCAGTTTGCCATCTTCCATAGCCTGCTGAAGAATCCATTTTCCAAGTTCGGGAAACAAAGGGTCTTGTTCCAGCACGGGAATAAACTGTATCGGCGGAATAATGCCGTACAAGTCATTTTTCCATCGAATGAGGGCTTCCATGCCTTTGAGCTGTTCGGTATCGGCATCCATAATCGGCTGATAGCAGAGATAAAAGCCTTTGCAGTTTTCGGAAACGCTGTTCCGGATGACATTCAGCTTTTCGACAATCAGGCGGTTATCATCGCTGAGCGCATCGGCAAAGATGACAGCTTCGCCGAGTCTCCGGCTTTTGGACTCATAATAGGCATATTTCAGACAGGAATAGACAGTTTCCTTGCTGATGTCAAAATTATTGATTCTGACAATGCCTGCATTAATCGAAATGCTGACATGTTCATCATTGACATAGAAATCGTGAGACACTTCCTTTTTGAGGGAACTATAGATTCCGGCAGTTTGTTCGGGAGTGAGTTCATGACTGATAATTGCAAATTTTGTGCCGTCCATGCGGTAGAGCGCACCTTTGCCGGCATATTTTTCTTTCAGAATCACACCAAATTTCTGGAGTACTCTGTTTCCGAATGTATAGCCATAAATATCATTGATATTCGAGAAGCCGTTCATTCCGACCAGCAGAACGGACTGTTCTTCTTTATGATAGAAAACAGATTCCAAATCATCAAAAAAACCGTAGAGGCTTCTGAGGCCGGTAACAGCATCAATATAGCTCATCAGCCCGTGATTTTTGATGGTACCGCCGAAATATTCCGGAACGCCGTTTTCATCACGGATAACAATCCCCTTGCAAGTACAGACTGCATAAGTACCGTCTTTAGCCATAGCACGGTATTGCATATCATGCAAGTCTTCCTGACCGGAAAAGATTTCTTCTATTCTTTCGTGATAAAGCTTTTTATCTTCTGGATGAATATGTTCTTCCCAGATTTCATTGGCTTTTTCCATATAGACATCTGGCAGATTAAAAAAGTCAACGGCATTTTTTGACCAGCGGGAATAATCTTCTGTCATATCGCACAGATAAACATAACTGCCGTCTGCAATCACACTGAGAGCCTCGAATAAATTATCTAATTTCATCAGTCGTTCTTTTCTCATCTCTGTTCCCTCCCAACTTTGTACAGATTACAGTACAACGACTTTATTTTTTCCTGATGTTTTCGCCTGATACAGTGCTTTATCCACCCTGATGCAGAGCGCATCACTATCCTCGCCGGGGATAAATGCCGTAACACCGACACTGACGGTTCTGTGTCCGACATTATTTTTAAATTCAATATTTTCAAAATCCTGACGGATTTGTTCCGCAAGAGTGACTGTTTCTTCCAGCGGATGTTCCATCAGAATCATGAATTCTTCTCCGCCCCACCTGCCAGCAGAAGAATGTGTCTGATAGTTTTCCTTTCCTTGCCGGAACAGGTCAGACAAGCCAACAATGACATTATCGCCTTCTTTATGGCCATAAGTATCATTAACCTGTTTAAAATTATCAATATCCAGCATAATCAGGCAAAGCGGACGCTCCGGATGTTTCGTGCATTCATTCAGACGTTCTTTAATGCGCCGTTCGATTTCACGGCGGTTATAGAGTTTTGTCAATCCGTCAGAAACGGCCATGAATTCAAGTTTCTGATTTGCCTGTTCCAGTTCTTCGGTAGCGGCTTCGATAAATGTTGCAAGGCGGTTTATCATTGAAACTTTTCCGGAAAATTGTTCCTGATGCATTTCAAATTCGGGAGATTCTGCGAATACCGGTTCGCCTTCACGGATACCGGCAACTACCAGCGTGACATTGTGCTGATTCACAAAGCCATCTGTTCTCAGGAACTCTCCTGATGTATAGAATCCGGAAGTTGGTGCAATCGACTGGAACGGCAGTGTTTCCTTGCTGATTTCGTCCATGCCCCAGAACGTTCTTCTTGCAGCGCAGGAGTAGACCCGAATCATATCCGGCTGAAACTCCCGAATCTGCTGACCGCTTTGGCGGATTTTTTCCAGAATTGTTCTTGGGTCGCCGTAAGCAATACGGGCTACAACATTTTCGTCCATATTGGAAGTCATAGTCAGTGAGCCGTCCTCATTGCTGGCAATCGGTGCACGGAGAATATTCAGTCCGTTATGTTCATAGAAAAACGGAAATTCAAGAGTATTGCTGAAAAAATGCTCATCATTGCCGATATTCAGATATTTATAGTACGCATCATAAGCCGGTTTGCCGTCAAGTTCATACAAGATACTTCCTTCTGCCTTAGTGACAATAAATTTTTTGCCAAGCGGTTTCCAGCCGGTGACATGCATTGTTGTCAGGTGCATATCTTCTCCGCCAATCAGCAGAAAGACAACGGAAGATGTAGAATATTCGCCATCTTTTGAGAATACACATGCTTCGTTATCCATATCGGAACTGAATGCACCTCCGCCGAATATCTGAATTTCCGGAGGCAACTTACCCAGTTCATTGCAAAAACCTGTCATAGACATGCCACGGATAGTCACAAGCATTTCAATTCCTTTCACCCACGGCCGTTCGCTGACGATTGTGGAGAGTTTCTGCACAATTTCGACCGCATTTTCCGCATTAAGTGGCATTTGCACCATTTCCATACAAGTGGAGGGATACTCTGTCACAGTGCAAATCACAGTAATATTTGTTTCCACACTGCCTTCCAGAATGTTGCCGTTTGTAGATGCACCCATATACAGTGCATCCGGCAGTTCTTTTTCTATCATGTTACAGATATTTCCAATAACTTCACGGTCAAGAGATTCAGAAAAAATCTGGAATATCATATAAGAAGTGACTCTTGTTTTCTGCCACTGCCTGAGTTTGATAAGTTCCTTCTGAAACTGATTTGGATTCTGATAAGTAAACTGAAATTGTTTCATGCTAATGTCACGTCCTTCCGCACCTGTTAATAATAAGAATAATCTTCTTATATTATAACATGAAATCCCAAGAAAGTCAATTGAATTAGATACTTTTTGCTATAACAAATAAAAAAACGGAATATATTTTGTGCACAACGCCGGAATTCATGTTTTTTCTGAAAACTTGTCATATTTTCATCATCTGATTTGTATTATCAGCAGAAGACATTTTACAGAAAGAAGGGACAAGCTATGCTATCTTTACAGGAATCAGAAACAACAGCCAGCAATCCACATGAAATCGGGACAGACAGAAGTCAGATGACAGGCGTTACATTTACAGTAATTGACCGCTATCAAGATATGATTTACCGTACGGCTGTTACTATGACTGCCAATCATGCCGATGCAGAAGATATTCTTCAGGAAGTATTTTTCAAATACTTCCGGCTTCAGCCCGCCTTTGAAAGCAGGTCTCATGAAAAAGCATGGTTTCTGCGTGTCACCATCAATGAATGTAAAAATCTGATGCGAAGCATCTGGAAACGGAAAAGGACGGATTTCAATCCAGAACTTCTGGAATCTGTATCATCTGCCGAGGAACATGATTCCGAAGTACTTTGTGCAGTGATGAGTCTGCCGGAAAAATATCGTATTGCCATTTATTTATATTATTATGAAGAATATTCTGTCAGAGAAATTGCCAGCATTACAGCGCAGTCGGAATCTGCTGTTGCCCAGCAGTTAGCCAGAGGGCGGAGAAAACTTCGCAAACAGTTAGGAGGCAAAGCATCATGAATCTGCATAAAGAAATCAAACAAGCTTATCAGCATATCCGTGTACCGGATGAT
>JAFRMZ010000088.1 GCA_017430465.1 Oscillospiraceae bacterium | reverse complement strand
GTTCTGGTCATTTCAGGGCGGACGCTACATGCCGACAGTGAAAGTTATGTTCCAGCGGTATCTTGAAATTTTCCTCTGGGCATTATTATTCTATATTCCGGGTATTATCAAGGCATACGAATATTTTCTTGTACCATATCTTCTGGGAGAAAATCCGAATCTTGACAAGAAGCGCACACTGGAAATTTCCAAGCAGACCATGCACGGCGAAAAAATGAAGTGTTTCTTACTTCAGCTTTCTTTTATCGGCTGGTATCTTCTTGGAATTATTGTATGTTATTTCGGTGTTTTGTTTGTTGTTCCGTATTATGAAGCGACCATGGCTGAATTTTATGCCTGCATGAGAGCTAAAATGCTTGCAACGGGCATTACCTCAGAAGAAGAACTTTCTGGATATACTAATTCATTTAATAGTGGTTTTGGCGATGGTTATCCGCAGAATAACAGTTTCAATCCCTATCAGAATGCGAATCCTTATCAGTCCCAAAGTCCTTATCAAAATCCGAACCCTTACCAGAATCCGAATCCTTACCAGCCGGACAATACCTCCGGTCAGGATATGCCTCACGTAAATCTGGATAAAAATCCCTATGATGATAATATCAATCCGGTTCAGGCTCAGAATCCTTATCAGAATCCGAATCCTTACCAGCCGGACAATACCTCCGGTCAGGATATGCCTCATGTAAATCTGGATAAAAATCCCTATGATGATAATCAGAACAATCAATTCTGATAAAAATCAGCCCGTCTTTCATGACGGGCTGATTTATTATTCCGGAACGGAATCTTCTATCATTACTGCCGGTTCTGCCGGAACTGCTTCAGGAATGACGGCCTGTTCTGCCGTAACAGTCTCAGAAGCCGGAGCTTCTGACATCGCCGGAAGGGTTTCCGATGCCGGCGGTATTGTTGTTTCTGCCGTATTTGCGCCCGTCTGCGGTGTAAAACTGTCGAATACTATCACCACATCATAGCACGGAAGTGAAAATTCTTCCGGAATTCCGGCTTCTGTAAAAGTCAGCGTATAACTGCCTTCTTCGACTGCGCCTTCGCAGATGATTTTATTTTCTTGTGTCTTTCCGCTTAAATCGGGAGACAAGGCCATATCATCAATGATATTCATCAAATCTTCCAGTTCTGTCCGGATGGCCTGCGCCGACTGCGGAACAGAAAATTCCAGCCCTTTATAAGATGCCTTGACTTCATCATCCAGAAAATCGAGCTGGACTCCTGCCAGTGTCTGCGGTTCACTGAACAGTACACACCAAGCATCTGTGCCGTATCTGGTCAAAGTGGCTTTGCTCTCGGAATCTGTACTTGTGATAGTCACTTCTGCCGTGAATCCGCCTGTCATAGGATTGGCAATCTTTCCGGGAACTGTCTGCACAACGGTACAGCCTGTACTTAGCAGTACTGTATTCAGACTGATGACTGCAAAAATACGCTTTATCTGCCTGACATCATACATATAAAAAATCACCTCAGTAAAATAATTCGCTTGTGATTCCTGTATTTTTGCAGATAATATCAATTTATAAAATTTCCTGTAAAGAACGAATCAAATCCTGCGGAAGCATATATCTGTAAGGCAGATGTTCTGCGGTTTCATCACCGGCTGCGGCATGAACTGTCACTGCTGTGCAGGCTGATTCATACAGGGAAAGTCCCTGTCCGGCAAAGGATGCCGTAATTCCGGCCAGAACATCACCGCTTCCGGCTCTTGCCATGCCCGCATTTCCGAGATTGCAGACTGCTGTCTGTTTTCCGTCAGTGATGACTGTCCCTGCGCCTTTCAGAATAACCACTGCACCGGTCAGCTCCGCCAGAGTGCGAGCCGATGAAATCCGGTCTTTCTGGATTTCGGCTACATCACATTTCAGAAGTCTTGCGGCTTCTCCAACATGGGGCGTGAGAATAGTTCGTCCTTTCGGTATTAATTCTATGCAGTCCGATACACAGTTAAGACCATCTGCATCCAGAATTATCGGACAGGAACTTTCCGAAAACAGAAATTTTACCAGATTTCTTGTCGATTCCGTAACACCCATTCCACAGCCGATTAGCAAGGCCTGTTTATTTTTCAGTGTCTGCATCAGAATTTCATGATTTCTTTTATCCAGCAAAAAGCCGTTCTCATCAGTTCTGAGAGGCAGACACATCACCTCCGGCAAAGTGACAGAAATCGCCGTGAGTACCTGTTCTGCCGATGCACATGTGACAAGTCCTGCACCGCTTCGCATGGCAGATGTTACCGCCAAGACACAAGCTCCTCTCATCCGGACACTTCCGGCAACTGCCAGCACATGCCCGAACTGATTTTTATATGCATCTGCGGAACGATATGGCAGATTTTTCAGCACTTCCGGAAGTGTCAGCCGGTGCACCGGTGCAATCTGCTGAAAGGCCTCCTCCGGAATGCCAATATCTGCCACATGGATTTCTCCGCAGAACTTCCTAAGCGGATACTGACTCATACCGAGCTTTTCCGCACCGAAGGTTACTGAATCATAAGCATCAAATGTTCCGGGGCTGACTGTTCCGGTTGTTCCGTTTCCTCCGCTGGGAATGTCGCAGGCGATGCGGATTTGTTCTTCATGTCCGGAAAAAAGTTTCTGAATTGTCTCCGGAAGTTCTCCACGGAAACCTGTTCCGAAGATGCCATCTATTAAGACCTCGGCACTGTTCAGGAAATCATCCGGCTCGGAAAGCACTGGAATTCCGGATTTCACGGCTCTGTCACGGGCGGTTCGGGAAATTTCGGTTTTCGGCTCGCCCAGCGGTGCGAGAATCCGCACATCTTTATGATAAAAATGCAGATAATATCCGGCAACATAGCAGTCACCGCCGTTGTTTCCATTTCCTGCCAGAAACAGAAAGCTGTCGCAGTCGCCGTAATTCTGCATCAGGAATTCTGCAAGGCCATGTCCGGCACGTTCCATCATCTCGGAATAAGATACACCAGATTCATCGGTTAATTTTTCAAGCATCTGCATTTGTTTGGGAGTTACTAACATAAAATATCATTCCTTTCTGCTTCAAAACAAGCCCTCTCTGTTCAGAAAGGGCTTGTTTTCAGTGTTTATTCAGCTTTACTTTCATTTCTCTGGAGAGAAACGGTTCAAGAGCATCTCTGAAATTGGAATCCGGATTGAAGTACAGACAGCATTTTCCGTGCTCCGGATGCTCAAATTCTGCATAATATTCTTCTGCATCGTCCTCCTCGCCCATGAGCGAAATCCCCAGCACTGAAAATGTTGTAACAGCATCATCAGCCTGTTCTTCTTCGGGACAAGTGCCGGCTTTTCCGTACGCTGTAAATGTCTTGACTTCTACGCTCAGAAGCTGTTTCCGTTTGGACTGTCCCATAATTTTATCAATATCAAGAACGCCGTTCGTGCAGGAATATTCATACTCCACATTGAGCATTTTCAGGAAATACCACGCACCCCATCCGGCACATACCGGCAGAATTATTGCCAGTGCGAACCCCATTGCAACCAGAACCAGCGCAACTACCGTGACTGTCACGGCGAGTACTATCACACATGCACGTTTCATGGTATCTTTTGTTGAATCCTGTTTTTTTACAAGCTGTTCTGCAAACTTATCCATTCGGAATGCCTCCGGAATTATGAAGAATTTCCCCTGTTTTTCAGAGGGGATATTCTTATTTTAGCACATTCTGTCGAAAATAGCAAGTGTTTCTGAAAAATTTTAAATGATTTCCATGATTTCAGATACTTCTTTCCGCTGGGGAGCGTTCGGAGCTTCCTCCGCATAGCCGACAGCTATCAGAGCCGAAATGCTTTCATTTTCGGGAAGATTCAGGATATTTCGGATTTTAGCTTCGTCATAGATGCCCATAATCAGGGTGCTGATGCCTCTGTCATAAGCGGTCAGGCAGAATGTCTGACAAGCAATTCCGGCATCGAATGACTGCCAGTGTGTGCCTTTGGAAGTGGTGAATGTTCCGTCCTTCTCATAGCCGGCGATGCCGTCAACAGTGGTCAGAATTATCAGTCCGGATGCGCTCTGAATGTTGAGCTTGTTTTTTGAGAAACTGCAAGTCCCTTCTTCAGCGATTCTGTTTTTCAGTTCCTGATTCAGAATCACATGAAATCTTGCTGTCTGGGAATTTTTCCAAGTAGGAGCGAATCTTGTCAGTTCGATAATTTTTTCAATATCTTCTTTTGTGACAGGCTTGTCAGCATATTTTCTGATGCTTCTTCTTCCTTTGATAACTTCTGTAAATTCCATAATAAAAAATCTCCTTTGGTATAAATTTAAGTTTATTCTGTTATAAACCAGTCGTCCAAATCTTCTCCGTCAAGAGTAAAGTCGCTGGAATATTCACCAATATATTTGTTATTTTTTTTCAGGCGTATCTGAATGGTAATTCTGATAAATTCAAGTTCATTGTCATATTTGACATGAAATGCCTTGTCATACAGTACCGGATTGACGGATTCCCTGTCGAACAAGTCGTATTCTGCGCTTTCTTCGGGTTCTTCGGTCAGATAAGAATCATAATTTTTCCAGAACCATTCCCATGTGCGTTCGATAAGATGATATTTTTCAATTATCTGATAAAGCATTTCTTTCATAGAAATTTCTCCATTTCTGACTGATGTTTCAGAAGCTCCTGCGCCAGCCGGATTTGATTCCGTGCCCTGATAAGATTCTGCTCCGGATGGGTGATTCTGAAATAAATATTCCCCTGTAAATAATCTGTCAGATACCGGACAGCTAATTCAACAGTCACGGAAAATACTGACGGAATCAGCAGATTTCTGTCCGTCTGCGGACATTCTGAAAGCCAGCCGGAAACAAAAGCTTCAAACTTCGGCATACTGATGCCGACTCTGGATAAATCTGTTTCTGAGGAACTCACATTCGAGGCGAACGAACGCACTGCATCCCCGAAATCATAAACAGGCATTCCGGACATGACAGTATCCCAGTCGATTACCGCCACGGGCTGATTTGTTTCCCTGTCAAACAGCAGATTACTGCATTTCATATCGCCGTGTGTCACCTGAAAGGGCAGTTTCCCTTTCTGATAGCAATCGCAGACAAAACATGCCTGCTCCTGCCAGTTCCGGAGAATTTCCATTTCCGGCAAAGAGGATTTCAGATGCAGAAGCTCCTGAAAATAGGCTTTTGTATCGTGAAATCCGGAAATCGTCTGCACCAGACCGGCGGAATCCATTCCGGAAACGGCTTTCTGAAACGCTCCGAATGCTTTTCCGGCCTGCTGAATCTGATACAGATTTTCACAGGTTTTCATGCTGTAGCCGTGGATAACATCCATCACACGCCAGTTCTGAAATAAATATTCTCCCTGCTCCGTCTGATAAAAATGCAGAACCTGCATTTCCGGAACATATTTTTCCAGATAAGATGCGGTTCTGACAATGTTCTGCATCACTGCATCGGGATTTTGGAAAACGCTGGTATTCACCTGCTGAAAAATATAGTTTTTCCCCGTTTTCAGCCGGATTTGATATGTTCCGTGAATTCCGCCGTCTGTCAGGGGATGCATTTCGAGAATTTCGCCTTCCAGCCGAAACGCTTTCCGGACGGTATTCAATACTGTTATCATAATTACAATAATTTTACTTTCTGATAAATAATATGCATTTTCGGGTTTGTGAGCACTGTCCCGTCACGGTGATAATGTCCGCAGAACCATTGTTTATAGCTCATTTTCCTGTTGATTTCATCAAAGAAATCTGTCAGGCTGTTATCCGGATACTGACTGTAGTCCCCGAACAACTGATGCTGAATGCTTGTTGGCAGACAGTGTGTCACAACATAATCGACTTTCATGCCCTGTCCAAGCAGGTTGGCTCTTGCTTCACGCATTTCCTTTTCGCTGGGGATTTCCTGTGCCCACCAGCTAATCCCCGGAATCCGGAACTGTTTGTCATAGCTTTCTGCTCCTCCCATTGTAAAAAAGCTTTTGCCGTCAATTTGATAGACTTGTCCTCTCATCAACTGCATGACACTGGGAGAAATCCGGCGGATTTTTCCTCCGCACCAGTTCTGTACCGGATAAAGCAGTTCCAGAAGGTCAAAATTTTCATGGTTGCCGTCTACAAAAAGTGTTGTATAAGGCCGGTCTTCCAGCCATTGCAGAAGTTCTACTTCTTCTTTGGAGCTGTCCCAAACGAGTCCGAAATCTCCTGCAATAATTAAATAGTCTTCTTTTGTCATCATATCGAACAATTCCTGATGTGCTGTTGAAAGACGCTGTATATCTTCCATGCTACGCAAACCATGAATATCGCCTGTGACTAAAAACATAAGCGTGACCTCCTTCCAGATTTATTTTACCATTTTATCTAGTTCTTGTCAAGGGAATTTGAAAAAACTTGTGCAGAATATTTAGACTTTCACAGAAAAATCCCCCTCAGATACCATACTGAGAGGGATTCTGTCATGTAAAGTCTGAATATTCTGCTTACTGAATCTGATACATACGGTTACCGCCGTCACGCTTTGCTGCATGAAGTGCGGAGTCCATTTTCATCAGAAGGGTGTTTACATCCAAGTTATCGCTGGGCAGATAATGGTACAAGCTGGAAGAAACTGTTGTCTGTACCGGAATATTGGCAACCAGTGTCGGCTGACCGATACCCTGACGAATCTGTTCTGCAAGCTGCTGTGCCTGCAAGTCAGATACATGTTCATAGAATACCATACAGAATTCATTACCGGAAATATTGAACATTTCGGCATACTCGGAATATTCGTCCTTGAGTCGTTCTGCAACAGTAGCAAGATATTCGTCACCGAATTCATAACCGTACATGTCGTTAATCATACGGAAGTTATCAATATCAAATACAGCAATATTGAACTGTGCGTTGCCGATGAGCTGAGAAAGGCTTTCATCGAGGGCATATCTGTTTTTCATACCGGTTAAGATATTGGTCATAGCAGAGTCCATAAGCTTTTTCTTGGACTTTGTCAGACGGTTGCCGGCTTCGGTGATTTCCTGTTCTTTCTGCTTGATTTCGATGATAGAATTAATCTGGCTTCTGCCGATAAAGTACAGAGCGATAATGGTCAGAACCAGCATGATAGTAAGTGCAAGCTGTGCAGCAGCACGCATGGCTGTTGCACTTTTTTCCTGTGCTTGTCCTTCTTTTGTACCTACTTTTACAGTAGCCTGAAGCATTTCGGCAGCAGTGAGCTGAAGCGGTGCGAGTTCCTGATTGTAGATATTCATACTTTCTTCATGGGTCAGTGCAGAACCTTTTGTCTGATTGATATCCAGAATTTTTCTCTGATAAGCAGAGATTGCATATTCGGCATGTTCAAAACGTCTTTTCAGGTCATCGCCGGCATCTGCTTTCAGTTCTTTGTACTGTGCAGAAAGTTCTTGAATCTTGCTGAAACAGCTTGCAACATTTTCGGCAGCTTCTGCCTCTACTCTTTCTGCTTCGGGAGTACCGATAGAAGAAAACAGTTTCAGCACGTTTTCATTTGCCTCGGTAAAATTATTCTGAATTTCAGAAATCATCTGTATGGACTGAATGCTTTCATTCAGTGTATCTCTGGTTTTCACATAAACTGCATTCTGTACAAGCATGTTAACCAATGTTACCACAACAAGAACAACGCCGAGGATACCATACATTCTGCTGACTCTGCGGATAGTTTTGTCTCGTCTTAAACTAAGGTCGAAGCCTTTTCTTCTTGCCATTTCAAATTTCTCCTCTCTGAAGATTAATTGTTAATGAGGAACTGAATATCATCATCATTGATATTTTCCTTTGTCACTGTTGTTGCGCCGGAGTCTACCAGAGACGGAATCGGGTCGCCGTGTGCGATGTCTACAGCATAGCTGACACCAAGATAGCCCATGTTATAGGGATTCTGAATAATAGTTGCATCCAGAATATTCTGGCTCAGGTACATATCAGCAGTTTTGCCTTCGTTCTCGAAGTAGTCAAAACCAACGACATGCACTTCACCGGGCTGAATAGTGCCGTCAGCAATCAAATCAGAAACGGCTTCGCAAGCTCCCCATGCGCCTTTTCGGTTAGTAGCAAAAATGAGGTCTACATGGTCATCTTTAATCAAATGCAGAGCCTGTTCTTTAGAAACATCCCATTTGCTTTCGCCGTCAAGGACTTCTGCAATCTTGATATTGGCATAAGAAGTCAGTTCATCAGAAACTTTAGCTTCTTCGGTTTCGGCTTCGATGATATTGCCGTCCGCATCGGTTTCTGTTTCGGCAGGAAGGGAGTTATTCTGCTTAGAACCTGCACCGGCAGCCATAGAAGGCGGTGTATCGACATTTCCGGAAAGCTGGTTGATAAAACCGTCACGGCGTTCGATTGCAGTAGAAGCATCGCCGTGATAGATAACGCCGATAGTACCTTCATTATTAAGCAAGTCAGCAGCATATCTTGCAGCGGTTTCGCCGGCGTTCTTATTCATTGTGCCGATATAGCTTGCCTTGCCTTCATAAGTTACATCAGAGTCGATTGTAATAATCGGAATTCCGGCAGCAGTTGCAGAAGCAAGGGCTTCGTTTTCGGATTCCGGGTCACAGGCAGCCAGAACAATTGCATCTACTTTCTGAGAGATAGCCTGATTGATAACAGCAACTTGTTTTTCAGCATCTTCTTCATCGGGACCCATGCGGATGATATTTACTTCTTCGCCGAATTCTTCCTGTAGATTATCGCAGGCTTTCCAGACAGGATTCCAGTAATCAGAATTCATTGTTTTTACAATAACAGCAACATCTACTGTATCAGTACCTGCGCTTTCTTCTTTTCCGCATCCTGCCATAGGTATCATAGATAATGCAAGAATACCTGCAACAGCCGTTTTCATTATTTTTTTCCTTTTTCTCATAACTAAATTCCTCCTAATAAATCTCAATAAATTTTTAGCCCGATACTGGGTTTATCAGAAAACGAATATCTTCGTTATTCAGATTTTCGCTTGTTACAAGTGAAACGCTTGTAATCAGTTCTGTCTGAAGCGAAGAAGTATCGCCCTTGACAGCAGCATCCGCATATTTCACGCTGATATATCCCATGTTATACGGATTTTGTACAATTGTACCGGTTAGTGTGCCATCCTGAATATAGGTAACTTCCTTATCGGACGCATTAAAGCCGATTACTTTTACTTCTCCGGTTTTTCCCAGTTCTGCGACTGCATCACAAATACCAGTGGTACTGTTTTCATTTGTGCCGTAGATGAGTTTTACTTCTGGATGATTTTTCAGGATTGCGGTTGTCTGGAGCTTAGCGGTTTCCAAATCATTATCACAGTACTGTGTAGCTACAATATGGTATTTAGAATCGGAGACTTTTGCTGTTTTTTTCTCACCTGCGCCGTCATCTACCGGAACATTCACAAGCACTTCCTGACCGGAGAGTTCTTCTTTGAATCCGGAAATACGTTCAACTGCCGTCTGAGACTTTTCGACATGGCCGATAATAGCGATTTCACCGCCATCGGGCATTTCTTCCATAGCGGCTCTGGCGGCTACTGCGCCGGCTGCGGTATTATCCGAACCGATATAGGCAAGTCTACCGTCATAGCTGACATCCGAGTCGATGGTGATAACGGGAATGCCTTTAGAGACCGCCTTGTCCAGTGTCGTGTTGAGTCCGTCCACATCGTTCGGGGCAATAACGATTGCCTTAACATTAGCAGAGATGGCGGATTCCACCAATTTGATTTGTTCTCCGAGGAGCGTATCATTGGCAGTTGCCTGATAAGAGACAGTATAATTCAGTTCATTACCGCCGTCTTCTGCACCTTTTTTCACCGCATCCCAGAACTGTACGCCCTGCGCCTTACAGATAACGGCGATTTCTCCGTTACTCTCCTCTTGCTGAGAACAACCTGCGAAAGAAATGCAAAGTGAAAGTACCATTGTGGCGAGTGCTGTCTTGCGGAGGCATTGATACAGATTTTTTTTCATATCCGAAATCCTCCTTTCTTTTTTGTTTCCATTTAAAATGCAAATAAAAATCCACACAAATCTTTTTCGTTGTGCAGTCATATTCATTGTCTATTATAACATATTTTTCACAGAAATACAAGTGCTAAATATGACGAAAATCAAATCAGAATTCTGTCTATTTTTTCCCCTAAAACTTTGGAAGAAAATTTCTTTGGTGCGATATGCAATATTTTAGTTCCGAATTTTTGTGAGAAACGGAAAATTTCAGAAAATCAATTCAGAATCTATTGACAATTCGGTGAACACATGTTATAATTTTAATAAATGTGTATTAAATATACAGCGAACAGGCCTTGCGCCTTTATGGATTTCATTTTTTGAAATCCTGCTCTGCAAAAAACTGAATGGGAGGATATATCTTATGGTCAATGTAGCAGGCTTTGAAAACACAATCGCTGTCAGTCAGAAACTCAAAGGCATGGTTCAGCAGTTCGGAGATGATATTCTGAACAATCCTGACAAATTCGTTTCTCTGATGAATGATTTTATTCCGGAGTACGAAAAAGAACGCCGTCTTCTGAAAAATGTTGTCAAGAGCGATGTACTGACAAAAATGAGAAGAAGCGATAACCAGAATATCGCAGAAATGAAGGCAAAAGAATACATGATGAATGAAATGTTCCTGTCTGAAGGTGCAGTAGAATTTGTCATGGTATGTTTTACCTATCTGCTTGACTGGAATTATGAAACCACAATGCCGGAACAGGGTGCTGTTGCCGCACCTGCACAGGCATTCCAGCCTCAGCCCCAGTACACCGCTGCACCGAATCCGTATGGCGGCGCACCGATGGCAGGTTTTGCACCGCCTCCGATGCAGCAGCCCATTCCTCAGCCGGTGATTCCGCAGGCTACCGCTGCACCGCAGATTCAGGCCGCTGCCGCTGCCGCTTCTGTTACCCCTGCACCGGTTTCCGCACAGCCGGAAGAAAATCCGGTTATCTTTGCCGCTTCTGATGCAGCACGTTCCAGACTGCGTGGCAATGTCAAAGTGCCGGGCGGTTATACTACGCTGGACAACTTCTGCTTTGACGGTTTCAGTTTTATGAAAACCATCGAACTGCCGGCAACACTGATTACTATCGGCGACTATGCATTCTCTGAATGTAAGCGTCTGAAAGCAATTACCATTCCGCCGAGTGTACGCATTATCCGTCAGGGTGCATTCAGCTCCTGCGGAAAGCTCACAAGAATCAACGTTCCCACTGGTGTGACAGAAATTTCTGACAATACATTTGAATTCTGTCATAATCTGGAAATTGTGGAACTGCCGAACACACTTCTCAGCATCGGAAACGGTGCATTTCAGGGATGTGAAAGTCTCAGAAAGCTCTTTATTCCGGAGAGTGTCAAGCAGATTGCAGATGATGCATTCAAGCAGTGTGCATATCTGACAGTCAAGTGCTATGAAAAATCTTATGCATACAAGTTCTGTTCAGAAAACGGTATCAAGACAGAAATTATCAGCAAGGGCGGTTTATTCTGATTCAGCATTTCAATTCAGCAATCTAATCCGACAAAAATCGCTGTGCTGTTTATAATTTTAGTTTCAGAAAGGGATGAGTTCAAATATGGTTGAACTGCAAATCGGGCAGTATGTCGAAATGGAATACGGCGGTGCTGCCAGAGTCAAGAAAGTTCTCGGTCAAGGTGGTCAGGGTATTGTTTATCTGGTGGAATTCAACAATATGGACTATGCGCTGAAATGGTATGATATTGACAAAATGCGCAATCCGAAGGCATTCCGTCAGAACATTGCAAGCAATATCAATGACGGTGCACCGAGCAAGAAGTTCCTGTGGCCGAAATATCTGACCAAGCAGATTCCCGGAACGGATACGTTTGGTTATCTGATGGATTTGCGTCCGCAGGGGTATGATTCATTTGTAGACATTCTTAATACTTACAAGCTGGATGTTGACCCGCTTACTGGCAAGGCAATCAAAGTGCCTGTACAGTTCAAGAGCCTGTATGCTATGGTAACGGCGGTTATCAATATCGTCAATGCATTCCGTCAGCTTCACCGTGCCGGCAAGAGCTATCAGGACCTGAACGACGGTGGTTTCTTTATTAATATCAAAACCGGCGATATTCTGGTCTGTGACTGCGACAACATTGCACCGGACGGAAGCAATTTCGGCATCGGCGGAAAGCCGGGCTACATGGCACCGGAAGTTGTCCGTGGACTCAAGAAACCGGATGTACAGACTGACAAGTATTCTCTTGCAGTCGTACTGTTCAAGCTTCTGTTCAGAGGCGACCCGATGGAAGGCGAAAAGGTAGTCAAGGATATTTGTCTGACAGAAACTTCCGAGCTGAAGCATTACGGTTCTAACGCAGTATTTGTTTATGACCCGAACGACACTTCCAACAGGCCTGTACGTGGAATTCATGACAATGTCATCAAATTCTGGAAAATCTATCCGCCTTATGTGCGTGAAGCCTTTATTCATTCGTTTACAGTAGGTATTTCTGACCCGAACAAGAGAATTATTGAAAACGAATGGCAGAGATTATTCATCCGTCTGCGTTCTGAAATCGTCTCCTGCACCTGCGGAAGAACCAATTTCACAACCATGTTCCGCAAGGCAGAGGACAACCCCAATTTCTTCATGTGTCCCAGATGCGGAAACTACATTGCAAGTCTCCAGTTCAACAACCGTGACTACCGTGTACCGCTGTATCTGGGCTACAAGTTCTATGCCTGTGAGACGGTCAAGAATTCTGATGACTTTGAAACCGTAACC
Organism: Oscillospiraceae bacterium; assembly: GCA_017430465.1. GTDB lineage: Bacteria > Bacillota > Clostridia > Oscillospirales > Ruminococcaceae > UBA3855. The sequence continues at coordinate 7,307 of JAFRMZ010000088.1, read as the reverse complement.
GGCGAAGTAGTAGAAAACAAGCTTCGTCCCGGCATGATGGGTGTCAAGAACAGTTCCGGCAAGTCATGGCGTGTCAAGATGCCTGACGGTAATTTCTACGCTGCACCGTCCGGCAAGGGCTTCCCGTTATGGGAAAAGCTGGAAATTGACTTCGGCGACGGCATTACTGCCAAAATTGAAGACTAATCTCCGGCAAAAAATAAGCATAAGAAAAGGTGAAAACTATGAATGAAGAAATGGAAAACAATCTGGACTTCGACGATGGTCTCGATGACGACCTCGGCGGCGGCGGTTTCGGCGATGGTCTTGATGATTTTGATGATTTCATGAATTTCGATGACGATGACCCGCTGAATGCGACGGGCGTATCCCGAAAGAGTCTGGTCATCTTCTTCCTGATTGATACTTCCGGCAGTATGAAGGGCACGAAAATGGGTGAACTCAATGCGGTTATGGAAGAACTGATTCCGGAAATCCGGCGTGTCGGTGAGGCAGATACCGATGTCAAGATTGCGGTTCTGACATTCTCCACTTCTGTTATGTGGATGTACTCAGAACCTATCTCGATTGAGGAATTTGAATGGACAAGACTCCGTGCGGACGGTGTTACCAGCATGGGTGCAGCGTTCAAGGAACTGAATATCAGAATGTCAAGAAACAGTTTCCTGAATTCTCCGTCTTTGTCCTTTGCTCCTGTTATCTTCCTGATGACAGACGGCTATCCCTCAGACGATTATAAAGAAGGTCTGGCAGCACTCCAGCAGAATAGCTGGTATAAATATGGTCTGAAAACTGCCCTCGGCATTGGAAAAGAAGCCGATGACGATATGCTTGCAGAATTTACAGGTACGAAAGACACTGTAGTTCACGCTTATTCCGGCGGACAGCTTGCACATCTGATTAAGGTCATCGCCGTTACTTCCTCGCAGATAGGCAGTAAGAGCATGACACTTTCTGACGATTCCGGTCATGAGCTGGGCATGGAAGACGTATTTGAAACCAAGCAGAAAATGCTGGGTCAGCAGATTCAGGAAATCATCAAATCCGAAGGCTATGGCGACAATGTTCCCTTTGATGCCGGATGGTAAGATGCAGATGGTAACGAAAGGGAAAGGAGGTGTTCGCTATGTATGAAGGATTTTGTCATTCCGTCATTGGCGCAAGCCACGTAGCGAAAGGTACAGTCTGCCAAGACTTCTCTAATTTTCAGTCAACCGAAGCCTATTCGATTGCTGTGGTAGCAGATGGTCACGGCAGCAAAAAACATTTCAGAAGCGATGTCGGTTCACGGCTCGCAGTCAGAGCAACTCTGCGTACTGTACGTAATTTCTACAGAGACCCGGAGGAGTTTGAAGAAAGCTTTATGGAGAATCCCAAGGATGTTATCCGCAAGATTGAAAAGCAGATTATTTCCAGATGGAACCGTGAAGTTTCAAAGCATTACCGCAAAAACCCCGTCACTGATGAGGAACGTGCGCCGTTTACAGATGAACAACTGGAAGCTATCAAGATGGAATCCATCTACGGTACAACACTGATTGCTGTTGTTATGGGCAAGGATTATGTCTTTGGTATGCAGATTGGCGACGGAAGCCTTGTTGTTCTGGATGAAGACGGCGAATCGGAAATGCCGATTGTAGATGACGAATCTGCACCGGCAAACATGACCGCATCTATGAGCAACTCGAACGCAATTGACATGTTCAACTGTTTCTACATGATGGAAATCCCGATGGCAGTATTTGTATCGACTGACGGATTATTCACATCATTCCGGAGCAGTGAGGATTTTCTCGATTATCATACTATCATTGCAAGTCATCTGGAGCACATGCCGGATTTTGACAAGATAGTTGTGCGCAACCTGACAAAGCGTACTAATTTCGGTACACAGGATGATATTTCACTGTCCTGTATCTTTGACAAACAGCTTGTCAAGGATGGCGCAGATGCGCTCAAGAGACAGGTAGAGAAAAACAAAGCCCGTGCAGAAATGCGCAAGGCGGAACAGCAGGCAAAGCTTGCCAAACAGAGACTTAAGAATAAGCTTCGCCGTAATCCGAATCTGGCTGTTGAAGAATAACCAGATTTCTCATAGAACTGAGGTTATATACTATGAAAGAGAAGCAAGAGAAGAATAAGGGAATGCATATTGCAATTTTAGTTTTCTGTATTATTGTGTACACAATTTGCATGATGATAACAGGGCCGTTTCAAATTCAGCAGATTATGCCGTTCAATGGTGTATTCGGACAAATCAACGTACTGGTTGCCATTGTTATGGTAGTGAGCAATTACAAGCGGGGATTTATTTGGTCTGTTACCCTGAATGCCATTTCTTTTATCCTGACGCTGACACGTTATCTTCATTCAGGACAGGCGCAGGTACTGCCCGGCGTTCTGATTCCGATAGTTACCATTATTTCTCTGTCCATTATCTACGCAAATCTGACACAGAATAACACTATGCAGGAAGAACTGAACGAACAGTATGAAAAAATCATGGATTCCAACAGAATCATGCAGGAAAAAGACGATGCTCTTAAAATGCTGGCTTACAGCGACCGTCTGACCGGATTGCAGAACATGCAGTATTTCCGTGAACAGATGGAAGAAGCTGTCAAGCTGGAAATGCCTTTTACAATGATTTATATCGACCTTGACAACTTCAAAGGCATTAACGATACTTTTGGCCCGAAAACCGGTGATACTGCGCTGATTGCCTATGCAGAACGCCTTTCCAGCTACTGCGGACGCAAATATATCTGCGCCAGAACCAACGGTGACGAATTTGGCATGATTCTGACAGGCGAGCAGACCGAAGCCGATATTATGAACATTATAGAACAGCTCCGCCGTCTGTTCGGCGAACAGATTACTGTACAGGGAGCGAATCTTACCATTACTGCCAGCTATGGTGTTGTTTCTCATCCCCGTGACGGCAGAACGGCAGAAACGCTTATGGACAGTGCTATCATGGCGGTATATAATGCCAAGGCAAACGGAAAAGACAGAGCCTGCTTCTTCAGTCAGGGATAAACCGGCTAAGTCATCCGAAAACAACGATTGTTTTTTGCAGTGTCCGGCTGTTTTATGCCGGATACTGCATTAAAGGGCATTTACATGAGAAAGGGAGATTCCATTGAAGCAAGAAAAAAACAAGACAAGAAATCTCATTATTTTGTCAATCTGCACGGTTTTATATCTGGTTATTGCGTTGTTTCAAGGACCGCTTCGTACAGAATTCACTGCGAAATATGTAGGTGTACTGACCAGTATCCATGTTTTGATTGCCACGCTGATTGTCATTACGAATTACAAAAGAGGGTTTATTGTCTCTCTGGTTTTATGTTCTATCAGCATTCTCAGTGCGCTGACTGCTACTTTACAGGCACATTCGGTAAACAGCCTTCCCGGTGTTATTTTACCGATTATTACAATTATCACTACTACAAGTATTTTTACATACATGCAGCTCAGCCATGCACAGGCTAATCAGCTTTCTGAACAATATCAAAAAATCGTGGATTCTCACAAAATCATTCTGGAGAAAGACAATGCACTTCGTATGCTTGCGTATGAAGACCGCCTGACCGGCATGAAGAACATTCAATATTTCACGGAACAGCTTGAAGAAGCTATCAAAGTACAGCCGAAATTCACTATTATCTATATTGATATTGATAATTTCAAGAGCATTAATGATACCTTTGGTCCGAAAACCGGAGATTCTGCTTTAGTTTCTTATGCAAACCGCATTGCTAAATTCTGTCATGACAAATATGTCTGCGCCCGAACTGCCGGCGGTGATGAATTTGTTATTCTTCTGCTTGGAGAACAGACCGAAACAAATATTATCGGCATGATAGAAGAAATCCGTGAGCTGTTCAATGAAAAAATTGCTGTACAGGGAACAAAATTTTCAGTTACTGCCAGCTATGGCATTGCAACATCACCTCGTGACGGTGCAACCCCTGAGATGCTTTTGGACAGCGCAATTCTGGCGGTTTACAAAGCCAAAGCCAAAGGCAAAGACAGAACCTGCTTTTTCAGTCAAGTCTGAACTGCCCAAAATCTAAAAAGAATATTATCTGTTTTCTGTAGCAGTTGTCCCCTGATGACAACTGCTCCGGAATAGAATCGTTTTATGGGAGGAAGAAAATTATTATGGAGAAGAATAAAGGAACACATATTGCGGTTCTTGTAATTGGTATTATTTTATACCTGATTGTATGGCTGTTTATGGGGCCTATGCTGACAGATGCCCTCCGGCCTTATGTCGGAATCGGTTCGGAAATTCAGATTGTCCTTTGTACTGTACTGGTAGTAACCAACAGAAAAACAGGCTTTATTGTTACCTGCATCCTGAATCTGCTTGCACTGTTCAGTGCTTTGATGGGGGCACTGCACGGACAGACCTCTGCTGTTACCGGTGTAGTTATTGATATTATCACCATTCTGACAATGTATATCATCTATCACTTTTTGGAAAGAAGCGAAAAACAGCGTCAGGAACTTTCTGACCAGTATGAAAAGCTCATGGATGCTAACCGTGAACTGGAACAGAAGGACGAAGCTCTGAAAACATTCGCCTATACTGATATTATGACAGGCATGAACAACCTGCGTTATTTCCGTGAACAAATGGAAGAAGCTATCAAGATTCAGTCGAAATTTACAATAATTTATATTGATATTGACAACTTTAAAAGCATTAATGACACATTCGGCCCGAAAACCGGCGATGCTGCTTTAAAAGCCTATGCTAAGCGTATTTCCGATTACTGTGGTAACAGATATATCTGCGCAAGAACTGCCGGCGATGAATTTGGTATTCTTCTTATTGGAGAGTATACAGAAGCTGATATTCTGAATATGATTGAACAGCTTCGCCGTCTGTTTGGTGAACAGATTACGGTACAGGGTGCAAATCTTTCTATCACTGCCAGCTACGGCATCGCCACACATCCCCGTGACGGCAGAAATTCCGAAACTCTGCTTGACAGTATTATTATGGCGACTTATACTGCTAAGGCAAACGGAAAAGACAGACCTTGTTTCTTCAGTCAGGCATAAAAAAAATTAAGGATTGAGGTTTTATGAACAATAAAAATAATGAACAGAAAAATATGCTCATACTCGTGATTGGTGTAATTGTTATTATTATCATCTTTCTTTTTGCATACGGCATATTAGGCACTGAGGCATTCCGCCCTTTCAGCGGTGTATTTGCACAGATTGGGATTATTTCTTCAGTTATAGTAGTACTTACCAATAAAAAACGTGGTTTTATTACTATGGTTGTGACATGGTGCATTACTGTAATTCCTTCGTTTATCGGCTTGATAATATCAAAAAATGTTGCAAGACTGCCCGGTATAGGACTTTCGATTTTGGCTATCATCATCGACTATATCATTTATTCCAATATTGCACAAAGCGATGCCATGCGGGAAGAACTGGACACACAAAATAAAAATCTGATAGAGTCCAACAAGCTGATGGAAGAAAAAGACAAAAGTCTTAGAATTCTTGCTTATAAAGACCAGCTCACCGGAATGGATAATAAAACATATCTCTGCGAACGGATAGATGAAGTAATCAAACAGAATCAAACGTTCAGTATTATTTATTTTGATATGGACAACTTCAAAGGTATCAACGATGCATTTGGTCCTGAAGTCGGCGATGCTGCAATGATTGCTTATGCAAAACGTCTCGCTGCATTTTGTGAAAAAAAATATCTGTGTGCCAAAACCAATGGTGATGATTTTGCCATATTGATTACCGGCAGTCATTCCGAAGCTGAACTGACAAACATCATAGAACAGCTTCGCCTTACTATGAACATGCTGATGAACGTGCATGGCAGAAATTTTGCTATTACCTCCAGTTATGGTGTTGTTTCCTATCCGAACGATGGTGAAAATTCTGCGACTTTGCTCAGTAATGCCATTATTTCGGTATACAGAGCCAAGGCAGGCGGTAAGGACAGGGCATATTTCTACAGTCAGGCATAAGCAGAAAAAACAATAAGGACTGAGGTATTTTATGAACGAGAGAGAAAATAATCAAAAGAATCTTATTACACTTATTATCTGTGTTATCGTGAGTGTATTTGGTTTTCTGATAACAGGGCCGTTTTTCACGGAAGCTATCAGACCGCTTGCCGGATTGTTTGCACAGATTTCCGTTCTTGCTCTTATCATTATGGTAATCACCAATAGAAAAAGAGGATTTATCACCTCACTTGTGATTACAGCATGTGTTTTTATCATGGCGCTGACCATCATACTTGTCAGCCAACAGATAGCAATTTTCTCAAATCTTATCATTGCAGTGGTGACTTCTATTCTGGTATGTATTCTTTACAGTTACCTGAAAAAAAATGATAACATGCATCAGGAACTGAATCAGCAATACGAACAGCTAATGGATACCAAAAGAGAATTGGAAAGAAAAGATACAGTACTAAGAAATCTTGCTTACAAAGACCAAATGACAGGACTGTACAACAAAGCATATTTCTCTGAACAAATGGAAGAAGCCATCCGGCAGGATGTCCCTTTTACCATTATTTATGCTGATATGGACAATTTTAAAGTTGTTGATGATACATTCGGGCCGGAATTCGGCGATATGGTTCTGATAGCCTGTGCAGAAAGAGTTGCTTCTTATTGTGGCAAGAAATATATCTGCGCAAGAACTGGCGGTGACGATTTCGGGATTCTTATCACAGGCCAGCAAAATCAAGCCGAAATTCTGAATGTGATTGAACAGCTTCGCCGTCTACTGGGTGAACCGCTTACAATACAGGGGCAGGTATTATCTGTTACATCCAGTTATGGCATTGCTTCATATCCGCAAGACAGCAGAAACGCTGCTAATTTACTGAGCTGTTCTGTCAAGGCCGTTTATCGTGCCAAGGCAAACGGCAAAGACAGGCCGTGTTTCTTCAGTCAGACTTAATTCAGCTTTATTAAGGAAAGGCAGGTAATTTTATGGAATCCAAAGAGTTTTATAATCTCGCTGTAAAATTAATGGAAGATATGAAAACCAAAGAACCTCAGCTCGTATCCAGCAGTGATTCTGAACTTTGCGTACTGGTAACAGCCGAAAAGCAGGCAGTTTATGCCGGTGTAACAAGCGTAAAAGTCAATGCAGGTCAGATTATGCGTTCCTGTCCGGAATATAATGCTATCATGGCAATGATTCCGGATGGTGAAACACTGGTGGAAAAGCTGGTGACAGTTTCATTCAGTTCACTGGAAGTCAGCCAGCCCTGTGCAGAATGCCTGAAGCTTCTG
>JAFRMZ010000087.1 GCA_017430465.1 Oscillospiraceae bacterium | reverse complement strand
ATTGCAAGAACCGTTTCCGCTGCCGTCAGCGGAGAAACTGCTGAAACTGAAAACAAACAGCTCACAAATCTGATGGAAATGATTGAGGAGAGTATCAAGCATGATGTACAGTAAATTTTCTCCCAAGCAAATCCGTTCTATGCTCTGGTGGGCGGATAAGTATCAGAGCTATGATGCGGTTATCTGTGACGGCTCTGTCCGCAGCGGAAAAACCATTTCCATGACTATCGGCTTTGTCATGTGGAGTTGTCAGGCTTTTAACAACGAAAGCTTTGCTTTTTGCGGAAAAACAATTGACTCCCTGAAAAGAAACGTTGTCACTCCTATGCAGAAATGGCTTGAAGGCAATGCAAAAATCAAAATCAACCAGAGCAAGAACTACGCTGAAATCACAATGAACGGTCACACGAACCGCTATTATTTTTTCGGCGGAAAAGATGAATCCAGCTATCAGCTCATTCAGGGCATGACACTTGCCGGAGTTCTCTTTGATGAAGTTGCCCTGATGCCCCGTTCCTTTGTGGAACAAGCCCTTGCAAGATGCAGTGTCAGCGGTTCAAAGTTCTGGTTCAACTGCAATCCGGAATCCCCGATGCACTGGTTCTATCTGGAGTGGATTTGCAAGCATGATGAAAAACATGCCATGCGCCTTCACTTTACGATGGATGACAATTATTCTCTTTCACCAGCCGTAAAAGACCGCTATGAACGCATGTACTCCGGTGTATTCTATGACAGATACATCAAAGGACTGTGGGTTCTGGCAGACGGTCTTGTTTACCCGATGTTCCGGCAATCGGTTCATGTCCATGAAATTCCGGAGAAGCTTCCGTCCGGTGAATACTATATCTCTGTCGATTACGGCACTCTGAATCCGACTTCTATGGGGCTGTGGCATCTGACGGATGACGGAAACGCTTACCGAATCCGTGAAAGTTATTACGATGTACGAAAAGAAGGACTTTCCCGAACCGATGAAGAGCATTACAGAGAACTTGTAAAACTCGCCGGAAATCTGATTCATCAGATTGAATGCGTTATCGTTGACCCGTCTGCTGCAAGCTTTATCGAATGCATCAGACGGCATGACGAATTCAGTGTCCGGAAAGCAAACAACAGCGTACTTGACGGCATCCGGAATGTCGGAACGCTCCTGAAAGCCCAGAGGCTTCATTTTTCTCCGGAATGCAAAGATATTATCCGTGAATTCGGTCTGTACTGCTGGGATGACAAGGCGGCAGAAGACAGGATTATCAAGGAAAATGACCACGCTATGGACGATATGCGCTATTTTGTCCATACCATTATGAGAAACAGACTGCCGGATTTCTGCATTTTAATTAAAGGAGGCGAACTATGAGAATCTTTGATTTTATTGCGAAACTTTTCAGCAAGTCGAAAACCGCTGAAAAGCCCGTTTCTCCGGAAATGCAGGCCGCTCTTGAAACATGGCTCACAATGTACTGTCATCAGGACAGCACGCTGAACAATAACAACAGTCTGGACTTGCCTGCTGCGATTTCTTCCGAATTCGCACGGCTTGTTATGGCGGAATCCGATATTCATGTCAGTTCGCCTTATCTGGATAAGCAGTTTCAGAAATTTTTGAAACGCTTTCTTCTCAAAGCAGATTTGGCATTTGCCCTCGGCTCGATGGCATTCAAGCCCTATGTTTCCGGAAAGAAAATTCTTGTCGATATGATTCGGGCGGACAGGTTCGCACCGACTGCATTTGACAGCTCCGGTCAGGCAACCGCTGCTGTGTTTCTGTCAAGAAAAGTTATCGGCAGAACTTATTATACCCGCCTCGAAACGCATACGTTTCACGCTGAAAATCAGACCTATACGGTAGAAAACAAGGCATATTTTTCACTTTCTCCGGATTCGCTCGGCACGGAATGCAGTCTGCAAAGCGTTTCCGGCTGGGAAAATTTACAGGAAATCCAGACCATCAAGAATATTGAAAAACCTCTGTTTGCTGTCTATCAGAATCCGGCGGCGAATACGGTTGACATGGATTCGCCTGTCGGCCTTTCCTGCTTCGCCCATGCCGAAGAACTCATTCGGGAAGCTAATGACCAGTGGGCTAGAATTCAGTGGGAATTCAAAGGAACAGAACTCGCTGTCGATGCAAGACAAGACCTGTTCCGCCGTGATGAAACCGGAAACCGCCCTGACCTGCCTGTCGGCAATAAAAGACTGTTCCGGAAATATGCCATCAATCCGGAAGACAGGCTTTCCGATGCCTTGCAGACTTTCTCCCCGAATATCCGTGATGTCTCTTTGTTCAATGGTCTGAATCATATCTTACAGCGCATTGAATTCAATGTCGGTCTGGCTTACGGCACTCTGTCCAATCCGACCGACATCGAAAAGACTGCCGAAGAAATCAAAAGCTCCAAACAAAGAAGCTATGTTCAGGTCGACAAGATGCAGTCAGCATTGCAGGAAACTTTTGAAAATCTTGTCTATGCAATGAGCGTTTATGCTTCTCTGTATGAACTCGATTCCGGACAGAATCCGGAGCTGTCCTGCACATGGGGCGATTCCGTTCTCGAAGATACCGACAAGGAATTCCAGAGACGGGCGCAGTTAGTCACTATGGGTGCGCTCCGCCCCGAACTGCTCCTTGCTTGGTATTTTGCCATCTCCGAACAAAATGCCATCGGAATGATGCCCCAGTCTGATTCCCTCTTTGGTGACGAATATGCTGACTCCTTTACAGTATAACCAGCTTTGTGATGACATCGCTGTGCTCTATGCTGGTCTGGAAAACAGCATCATCGAAGATATGACAAGACGTATTGTCAGAATGGGCTATGTTTCCGATTCTTCCGCTTGGCAGGCGAATATGCTCATGGAAGCCGGTATGCTCTATGAAGACATTCTCGCAGAAATTGCACTGAAAACTGGGCAGACTGACAGACAAATCCGTGAACTGTTCCGCAGCGCAGGCATCCAGTCCGTCAGAAACGATAACTTCTACTACAGACAAGCTGGTCTTGTTGTTCCAAGAAATATGAGCGATTCCGCCCTGCAAATCCTCAATGCAGGCTATCAGAAATGCTCCGGCAGTCTCAAAAATTTAACACTCACAACTGCAAATACTTCCCAGCAGGCTTTTATTCAGGCCTGCAACCTCGCTTATATGCAGACCAGCTCCGGAACTATGGATTATCAAACCGCTATCCGGAAAGCAATACAATCCGCCGCCGGAAACGGCACTGTCGTCCGGTATCCTTCCGGTCACACCGACAAGCTTGATGTCGCTGTCCGCCGTGCGGTTCTGACAGGTGTCGGCCAGACTGTCCGTCAGATTTCCTTCCAGAACGCAAAGGATACAGAATGCGACCTCATGGAAATTACTGCCCATGCAGGTGCTCGCCCTTCTCACGCAGAATGGCAGGGGCAAATTGTTTCCCTCTCCGGCAGAAAAGGCTATCTCTCCACCAGCGATATCGGCTATGGCACGGCTGACGGCTTCGGCGGTGTCAACTGCCGTCATGACTGGTTTCCGTTCTTTGAGGGTGTGAGCGTTCGGGCTTACTCTGATGAACGTCTGAAAGAACTCGCTGAACATAAAACCACAATTGACGGTGTCGATTACAGCGACTACGAACTTTCGCAGAAACAGCGTTACTTTGAACGTCAAATCCGTGAAAAGAAACGTCAGGTCATCGCTGCTAAAGCTTCCGCTGATAATGCTCCGAATGATGCCGCCAAAGCTGCCGCCCTTGCTGACTTTCAGAAAAAATCTGTTCAGCTCAAAACAGCAGAACAGAAACTTAACAATTTCCTCAGCAAAACAGGCTTCCTGAAAGATTCTTCCAGAACGTGGGTGAACGGCTTCGGCAGAAGCATTTCTCAAAAAGCTGTCTGGGCGAACAAAAAATATCAGCAGGGTAAAAATCCGCCGCCTGCTTCTCCGGCTTCGCCGTCTGTTCCGAAATCTCCGAACCCTGCAAAGCCTTCCGGCTCTGTCTCAAATTCCTTGACAAGTTCCAATAGAAGTGGTATAATAAATCCAACAGGAAAGAATTTCGGTCAGAAAAGAAATCAGCTTCCTGTACCGTACAAAGGAGTTATTCACGAAAAAGACCTGCCTGAATTCAATAAAAACGCCCTGCAAAGCATTATTGCTGAAACAGGATACAGCCAGCAGAAAGCACAGGAGTTTCAGGAAGCTTTGCAAGAATGGCTCGGCGGTGATTATCAGTCTTTTACTGCCGGACAGCAGAAAGAAAAAGAAGCTGTCATCAATGCAGGACTTTCCAGAATGGGTGCTTATGATGGTGAAATCCACAGAGGACTTTCTTTCAGAAATGCGGAAGATTTCAGGCAGTTTTCAGAACTTGAAGCAGGTCAGAAGATTCCGCAGAAATCTGTTTCTTCGTGGTCTGACAAGCCGGATATTGCCGAAAATTATGCCGCAGTTTCATACTGGAATCGTGATTCTGTAATTCTTATTTGTGAAAACAATAAATCTGCTGTTGGTGTACGACATATTTCAAAATACGGTACTGACGAATCAGAAGTACTTGCACCAAGTACCACAAGCTGGAAAGTGGTCAGAAAAGAAATCGTTAATAAATATGACTATGTTTCAGAGATGGTAAAACAACATAAAAATTCTGATGCTGGTAAGAATGCTGCTACAAATCTTCTTAGACATGGCGAAGATTTTAAAAAATATTCTGTTATAACTTTATGGGTAGAGGAGGAATAAGCATGAGTTTTCATATTATTTCACAATTTGATGGAGAAAATAAAAACACAACATGTGTTGAATTGGACGACTTGCTTCCACTTGAATGGCTTGGACACAAAGTAAAAATTGATGGTAAGAATATAGAAGCAAAGAAAGTTAGTGGCAATTGTATTGTTCTTTATGCTGTAGGCGATTTTGTAGGAAAAGAAGTAGTATTAGATGAGGAAGATTTTGACCACAATGCCAAACGATTTTATATGCCGTGAAGATTGAATAAAAATCCCGTCTGGGAGAAAGACGGGAAGAAAGGAAAGTATTATGAATCGCAAAAAAGCGTATGAATTTATGATTCCGAAAGAATACGCATCTGTCATGTTCTTTCAGGATGAACAAACTATGAAAGAATGCTGTGAAAAATGGAATCTTGAACCTGTTGTGAATGATGAAGAAACAAGAAAGGATTTTCCTCATCTGTTTGCCGCACTGCGAAAAGGCGAACGTTTTTCACTCTTTCCAGATTAAACCGAACGGAGGAAATTTCGGATTTTCTGTACTGCTCGTAACTGTAAAAATAAATAAATCTTGTTTCAGGATTTTTCCGTTTTCGATGCCGAAAGAATGTTCTTTTATTTTCTTCATATTGCTAACGTGCCAACCGTTATTAAGCTGAGAAATAAAAGCACTTTTTACCAAGTCATCACTCATATTGTCGTCCTGATTTACTGTAACGTTTATTTTTAATTCCACATTCTCACCCTCTTTCTTCTCCCAGAATTACATTTATTATAGCAGAAAAGAGTGAAAAAGTCAAATAAAATTAAACCGCCCACACGGGCGGTTTTCTCACACCCGAAAGGAGGAAAAGCATGGAACTTTATGAAGCACCTTCCGTTGAGGAAATCTTTAAGAAGGCGGAACAATTGGTAGAAAACCGCCGGAAATTTAAAGATTACGAATCCTATGTGCGCTGGATTCTCAGCCGGAAGCATTACGGCAGAAACAAAAAATATAGTAACAAAGGCTGAACAGCCTTATTTTTATACCCGAAAGGAGAATTTTCATGTATAAAGAAATTCTGAAAGAACAACTGGAAAAATTGCAGAACTGGCAGAGAAAAACGGCTTTTACTTCTGATGAACTTATCCGGTTCAGCACCATGATTCAGGAAACAGCCAGAAAACTGCAAGCTGTAGAAGATGCTGAGTCAATTCCGTTGGAACAGCCGCAGAAAATCGAAATCACGCTTGACGGAACTGAGATTGCAGAAGCTTTGAACGCTATTCCGAAAGAAGAACTTCTGGAAGGCTTCTCGACAGAAGAACTTGTCAGAGAACTCGAAAAGCGTGGAGCAGCAAACATTCACCGGACTGATGACAAGAATTTGTTTGTATTTACAGGCAATTTTTACACTGATTAAACAGCATTTAAATACCGTTAAAACAGGCTTTTAAGCCTTATTTTTATACCCATTTTTCAGAAAAGGAGAGTTTTTTCTATGGCAGAAGAAATCAAAGAAACCGAAACCAAACAGGAACAGCCGGAAACTCCGGCAGAGAAAACCTATTCCGAAGCGGATTACAACGCTCTGAAAGTACAGCTTGATGAAGCCAATCAGGCAATCCAGAGTTTCAAGGACATGGACATTGACGGCATCCAGAAATCCGCTGACGAATGGAAACAGAAAGCCGAAGCCCTCGAACAGGCTCAGAAAGAACGGGATTATTCCGATAAACTCGACAAGTTCGTTCAGAGTCAGAACATGAAGAATGCCATCTATGCGGCATATCTGAAAGGTATGCTCAAAGATGCCGAACTGAAATTCGATAAAGACGGTTCTCTTATCGGCGGTGCAGATATTGTGCAGAAGCTGAAAGAATCCTGTCCGGATGCGTTCGCCAACGACAAGCCAAAACCTGAATTTGTCGGCAGTACGTCCGGCAATACCGTCAAAACTCCCGATGATGATGCTATCCGCAGAATCATGGGTCTGAAATAAGGAGGAAATTCTATGCCGAATACTATCACACTTATCAGCAAATATATCGCCCTTCTGGACGAAGTCTACAAGCAGAGTACGCTGACCGCTGACCTTGAAGCCGCTCCCGAACGTATCCGTCAGGGAAACAATGCCCGTCAGATTCTGTTTCCGAAAATGAGCCTTGACGGTCTGGCTGACTATTCCAGAACTTCCGGCTACGTTGACGGCAGTGAGTCCCTGACATGGGAAACAAAGGAATTCAACTACGACAGAGGCAGAAAATTTACTGTCGATGCCATGGACGATGAGGAAACCGCCGGTATTTCCTTCGGAATGCTGTCTTCTGAGTTTATCAGAACGAAAGTTGTTCCGGAGCTGGATGCATGGAGATTTGCAAGCTATGCCGCAAAAGCAGGAACAAAAGCCACTAATCAAACGTATTCCACCGGTGACGGCATTCTTGCCGCCCTGACCGCCGCCAATACTACTCTTGACGAAGCGGAAGTCACTCCGGAAGGCAGATATTTATTCATTACCCCGACGCTGTACAATCTGATTGCTGCCGTGGAAACTTACAAATCCAAAGCCATGCTCGACAGCTATGCCAAAATTGTAAAAGTTCCGCAGTCGAGATTCTATTCTGCAATCGACCTGCTGGACGGCAAAACTTCCGGCGAAGAAGCAGGGCATTATACCAAGGCTTCCGCCGGAAAGAATCTCAACTTCATGATTGTTCAGAAGCAGTCCCCGATTCAGTTCACAAAGCACAATGTGACAAAAGTTATCAGTCCGGAGCAGAACCAGAATGCAGATGCATGGGCATTCTTCTACCGTGCCTATGGCATTACGGACGTTTTCGACAACAAGCAGAACGGAATCTATGTTTCTGTTGCCTCGACCTGATGCGGAGGTGATTTCATGAAAACTATCGGTCTGATATTTCCGGAAAAGCCTAAGAAAAAGCCTGCCGATTCCGGAAAGCCCGAATCCGCTTGATTTACGCTGATTATCCCTACTATACGGAATCTTTCGGCGGTTCTGTCATCCCTGAACCTGCATGGAACAGAACCGCCGGAAAAGCATCTGACTATCTGGATGCCGCCACGTTCGGCAGGCTTGCAGACGGCATTCCGGAAAAATATGCAGATTCCGTCCGGCGGTGTGAATGCGAAATCGCAGAATATCTCTATACTTACGCAGAAGCACTCATGAAAGCCGGTACAGGTCAGGCAGGTGCAAAAAGCTATGAACAAATCGGTGCTTATTCCGTCAACTATGCAAGCGTTTCCGACAGCATTTCGGCTCTTATGAACGGAAGCTCCGCCGGTCTGGATTCCCTGATTCAGGAAATTATCATGAAGCATCTGGGCAGAACCGGACTTCTGTACAGGGGGCTTGACTGATATGTTCACAAACCGTGAAAACTGTACTGTCTGGCAGAAAATTACTGTTGACCGTGCGCCTGCCTATATCCGTCACGAAATCGGTGCATATTATCACGAAACTATGTACGCTCAGGAAACTGACCGCACCAGAAGCGTTTCTCACGAACCTGCCGGAACTGCGCTTTTCTGCATTCCGGCTGAATCTATGACAGACGGCTATCTTCCGCAGACAGATGACAGAATTCTTGACGGCATCTGCACGGATGCTTCTCCGCCTGCGGATGCCTTGTCCGTTACCGTGTGCAAAGACTTCCGGTACGGCTCTCCCTGCGTACAGCATATTGAGGTGACTGCAAAATGATGAACTTTCAAGGCCTGATTCTGAATACTGGGCTTCAGCTTGAAGTCGGTCTCAGGTTTTCACTGGCTCAGAAAATTGTTGACAGTGAAGTGCTCCGCCGTTCTGACCCGTATGTTCCGTTTTTGTCCGGCAAGCTGAAAGAATCTGGCACGCTCGGCACTGTTATCGGTTCAGGAGAAGTAAAATATACCGCCGTTTATGCAAGACGGCAGTATTACGAAAACAAGGGCAGAGGAACAGAAGGGCTTCACGCTTCCGGCGGTACTTCCGGAAAAAGAGGTGCTTACTGGTTTGAGCGCATGAAAGCTGACCAGAAAGATGATATTCTTAAAAAAGCGCAGGAGGCTGTCAAATGAAACCTATTATGCAATGTGTTCGGGAATTTATCATGACATTTCCTGAACTCAAGGACGGATGCCTGATGCTCGACTACCTCGGCGACAAGCCTGTCGAATATTCTGTAGAGCCCGTCCCCAGCGAAAGAATCTACAAAAAATATACTGACGGACATGTTCTGAAACAACAGTTGTTTCTGTTCGCCAGCCGTGAACTGTACAGTGCTGACATCAATCAGCTAATCGAAAACAGCGCATTCTATGAAAAATTTGAAAACTGGATTTTGCATACCGCACTTGATAACCTCAGCAGTTTCCTTGACGGCCGAAATGCTTTTGCAATGGAAATCCTGACAGGGAATTATCTGTTTGATGCCGATTACAATTCCGCACGGTATCAAATTCAGTTACGCCTTATCTATGAAGAACAGGAGGAATTATAATGCCCGAACTTGTACCACGCCATCACATTCTTGCCTTTTACGGCGTTCCCGATACATCCGGAAATGTGACATTTTACAGGATGCAGTATTTTACTAATCTCGGAAAAAATAAAAATCCTAATAAATATACCCGCAAATATGTTGACGAAAAATCCAGCCGTTCCGATGTGACCAGCTATGCCGAAACCAACAGCTATACATTCGACCGCTACAGAGGAAACGCCGTTCATGAAGATATTATCAGCATCAGCGACCGTGAACTTGTGGGAACAGATGCTGTCCGCACCTGCTTCTGGGTTGATATTGATACCAACAAAGCGGTAAAACGTGATTATGCTGTAATTCCCGATTCAGAAGCAAGCGATGCCAATACCTACACACATTCCGGCTCGCTGGAAGCCAGCGGAGAACCCGTTTTCGGTACTGCTACAAGTTCAGATAACTGGCTAACCGCTACATTTACGGAGGATACCTGATAATGGACTATGAGATAGTAATCTATGACACACCTGTCCTGTTCAATCCGGAAGATGCCGTTCAGGTCGAAGTTCTCGAAACTGCCTATAAAGCTATCTGGACTGACCTCGCCGAACTGGAGAAAAATAAAGAACCGCTCTCCGGTTCGGAATACATCCGCCGGCAGTGCAGTATTTTCGCTCAATTTTTCGATTCCGTCTGCGGTGAAGGCACTTCTGATAAAATTTTCAGAAATCAGAAAACAACTATTTCTGTCTATGAAAACGCTGTTGTTGAATTTCTGGACGCCCTGCCCGCTGCCCGTGCTGCCAGTGCTGCACGCCGTGCGGAACGCTGGCAAAAATATTTTCCTAAGAAAAAATCATGATAAATCCGTTCTATGAACCGTTTCCGGATGCCGTCACCATCTGCGGACGTGTCTGCCCTGTTGTGACAGACTTCCGTGATTGGCTTCGCTTCGCTGACCTTCTTTCTGATGACTCTGTTCCGGCTCAGATTCTTCCTGTACTCGCCGGCAACTGGTTTCTCTGTCCTCCGGCAGTTCTGACACGTGCGCATTTCCATGCCCTGCTTGACTTTTATCAGGCAAAAGCTCTCCGTCCGGAACGAGAACCGGAAAATATGCCTGAATCAGCTCCGCATAAACCGCCCGTTTTTGACTGGAAACTGGATGCGCCGTTTTTGATTGCTGATTTCCGGCAGTTCTATCAGACTGACCTGCTGCATATTTCCTTTCTGCACTGGTGGGAGTTCCTGACACTGTTTCGGGGACTCCCTCAGAAATCTCAGTCAAAAGAACGCATCTATTACAGGGGATGTGACCTGAACCAGATTCACGACAGGCACGAACGGGAAAGAATTCTAAAAATCCGCAGGACTATCGCCCTGCCGTTCTCTATGTCCGATGAAGACATCGGTGCGGCTATGGCAGACTTCCTTTAAGAAAAGCAGGTGATTTTATGCCATACGACGGCTCTTTAATTTTCGATACCAAAATCAATACGTCCGGCTTTTCTTCCGGACTCGGCTCAATCGGCTCGCTGGCTTCCGCCGGCATCGGCAGTATCACCGGCATTTTCAAGGCCGGCGCAGATGCTTTGCTTGACTTCGGCAAGCAAGTCATGGATACCGGAACGGAATACGAAGCTGCTCTGAAACAATTGGCGGCTACTATGAATTATTCTGTCGCTGACCTGAAAGATGAAACTTCCGAAGCGTTCGCCACGATGCAGAAATTTTCCGATAAAGCAAGAGAACAAGGCTCGAACACGGCTTTTACTGCTGCTCAGGCTGTCGAAGGCCTTAACGTACTTGCTATGCAGGGCTGGGGAGAACTGGCAATTAAAATCAGTGATGCTGCACTCGACCTTTCTTCTGCCGGAGCGATTTCTATTGCAGAGTCTGCATCCTATATCGGCGCAGCGATGAAAGGCTTTACCGAAGAAACCGGAAAATTCGGGGATGAAGCCGCAACCGCTGCACATTATGCCGATTTAATCGCCAAAGGCGCAACTATCGCTGCTACAAACGTCTATTCCCTTGGCGATGCGTTTTCCAGCCTTTCTTCTACTGCTAACAGCTTTCATCAAAGCTCTACGGAACTGGAAGTGCTCCTGCTCCGCCTCGCAGAACAGAATGTCACCGGCAGTGAAGCCAATACTGCTGCAAGAAGTCTGCTTGCCCATATCTATACACCGCTGGATTCTGCTCAGAAAATTCTTGACGAAATCGGCTTTTCTGCCTATGATGAAAACGGAACACGTCCCTTGAATCAAACCCTCGATGACCTCAACCAGAAAATCAGAGACTATGCAGCCGAACAAGCACATTTTGTTGACGGTGCTGAAAAAAATGCCGACCTTATCGCTGAAATTCAGGATGACATCAACAAAAACATTCAGGCAAGAGACAAGAAAGAAGCAAAAGGGACACTCACTGAGGAGGAACGTGCCGGCTATAACGAAATGATTGCAGATTTGCAGAATCAGATTGCTGAACTGCAAAGTCAGCCCGGACGGGAACTTACAGAAGACGAAATTTATTCCAATACCGTCTACAGAATCTTCGGTCAGCGAGGTATGCCGGCTTTCACAAAAGCGACTTCTTCCGATTCTGCAAAAGTACAGTACTTCTTCGATGAACTCGCCAATGCTGACGGCTCTGCCAGACTACAGAGAGAAACGCAGGAAAGCAGTCTTGCCGGCGGCCTTGAAATATTGAATTCTGCCCTCAGTGACCTAAAAATTCAGATTTATGAAGCAATTGACGAACCATTCAAGGAATCCGCTGAAAAAGCTACCGGCTATCTCAATATTCTTACAGAATCTATGAAAACAGGCGGATTCCCTGCCGTTCTTGAAACACTCAAAGAAAATGCTCTGCCGTGGGCTGACGAAATTATCACTACTTTTGCGGATGCTTTCGGTCTCTCTGAGGCGTGGAGTGCTTTTAAAGAAGACCCTGCCGGCGTGATTGCACAGACCGCTGTAGAGCTCCTGCTCAAAGGCGGCGAGGCTCTGACCGAAAATATCGGCATCATCACGCAGGCTGTCGGAACTGTTACGGATGCGCTTTTTGATGAACTCGAAACTGACGAGAATAAAAAACGTCTCACCAAAATCGGCGGTGATTTGTTCGACCTGCTTGTGGACAGCGCACTGCAAGCCCCAGTGGATATTTTCGGCATTGCTACCAGACTTACTGAAATCGGTCTGGAAACTGCCAGACTTACCGACTGGGAATCCATCAGCAATATGGCTTTGAAAGGATTGTTTCACGGTATCGGAAACAGCCTGATTACTATGCTGGACGGCTCAAACTGGGCTGTCGGGTTTGAAGACATTGCAAGCAAAATTTTCGGAATTGATTTCAGCTTCCGTGAATGGGCAGAATACCTCCGTGATGAATACAATCCCGATGATATGTGGGGAATTTATGAAGAAACCCTGAATCAGGCAGCAGAACAGCATTACCAGAAGCATTACGCATGGGCGGAAGGCATCGGCTCAATTGGCACTGATGTCTTTTCAGAAATTGCTGCCGATGCACAGTCTGCACAGCCTAGCTCGCCGGTATACCGAAGACCTTATCAGACTGAAAACAGTCAGACTTCCAGCCAGCCCATAGAAGCAACTGTTCATACAACTGTCGAATTGGACGGTCAGGCATTCGGCACAGCCGTCAAACAGGTGATTATCAATGAAAATGCCACTTCGGGAGGATGGTGATTATGAGATATATTGATGTTTACAGGGAATATGATTCTGATTCCGGATTCCTGCTCGTCACAAAGGACTGCATTCAGACCGATAAGGCAGACATTTCCAGACAGCCAAACGCAAAAAGTTTTACCATGGCCGACGGAAGCTTTTGTCTCTATCCGTCAGCAATGGACAGCGCAGCAATGACACTTTCACTGGAATGTTCCGGCAGTCAGGCAAATGCACTCGCTTCTGCTGTACGGTTCGGACGGCTTTATTTCGCCGGTATGCGTGCTGGCGGGCTGACTTCTCATTCCCCGACAGATGCAAACTATTTCTCTCAGATTAATGATAACGCTTTTGTCGGCTATCTGACCGAAAATGCAACTGTCCGGATTCTGGAAATCGAAGCCGCTGCTGACCTGTTCAGTGTACGGATTCCTCTGAAATTACTGCTCGACAGCTACGGAAAACCTAAGCTCCAAACCGTTCCAGTGCTCAAAATCAGCAGTCTTTCCTTATTCGGTACGGCTGAAAATTTCTCCGGATATGCCTACAAGAAAGGCATCTTCTATAGAAAAAATGTCATCTTTACAAGCGAAACAGAAGCCGAAATCGCTTTTTCTTACTCCGGAAGTGTTTCCGGTCTGAAAGCTGCTGTATTCAAAAATCAGCAGACTTTTCTGAACTGGGACGTTTCCAGCGGAAAATATTCCGGCACTCTCCCTCTCACTGTCGGAGAAAATTGCTTCACTTTCCAGCTCTATACAGCAAATTCTTATTATAAACATGCATATTTTCAGTTCGTAATTTACAGAAATCCAAGCATTTCCTGAAAGAAGGCGATAATTTATGCTGATTGAAGAACATATCTCCGGTTCTGTTACATTCCGCAACGGCGAAACTGCTTCCCTCTCAGACAGCAATGTCATCAGCGCATCTGTCAGACAGCAGTGCTGTCCGGACGGCTCTTTCACCATCGGCGGTGTCTATGCCGCCCAGCTCTCGATAGTGTGCAGAATCTCCGGCACGAATTCCTTTAATCTTCGAGGCGCAAAAATAGTTCTTGCTTCTCAGTTCGGTCACAATGCCAGTATTCCGAGAGGTACGTTCTGGATTATCAATGCCCCAAAACAATCCGGTGACATTTACAGCATCACCGCTCAGGATGCTGTCGGCTGGCTCGATTCTTCTTCATTCAGCCTCAGCTCCGGCGGTACTGTCTTCGATAATATCGCAAAATACTTTGAAGCGCAGGGAGCAGGCTATACTATCAATGGCTGGTGCAGTATGCTGACTTCTTTCACCAATTCCCTGATTGCACGCTTTACAGGCGAATCCGGTGTACTCTCATGGTCATCCTATAACGAGTCCGCTAACGGCGTGTATACCAATCATTACGCATTTCCTGCATTCGGCGGCGGTGAGCTTTATTTCTTCCTTTCGACTGAAGCGGGCTCAGGTCAGTCTGACTGCCCCCGTGATTTGTTCCGATACCTCGCTTATCTCTCCGGCGGTTTCGTTTATGCCAAAAATGACGGCAGCCTGTCCCTCGGTCAGTTCGGTATGCCAGAATTCAGTACGGCTGAAATCACGGAATCCTGCATCGAAACGGATTCCTGCGAAATCGCTGATTATCAGCTTCAATTGATTGTCGCTTCTGCACAATCTGGCATCGCAAATCATGCGTATGATGCCGCATCCAGTACTACAATCCCTGACTATATGTCTCTTTCTCCGTTCCGGATTCAGGCTGATTCCAACCCGTTTCTTGACGGCTTCGCTGCTGCCTATATCCGTGGTGACGGCAGTCAACTCTACAGCAGCTTAAATGTTATTGTGGAAGGATTATATTATTTTAATCATCATTTCCAAACTGCCGGAAACTGGGAAACCGGTTTCAAAGGCATCAGCGCACTCCGCCCGTTCCGGTGCAAAGTGCATAAGGCAGAAGCTTTTCATCTTGGGCAGAAAATTCAGATTTTCCCCCCAGAGGGGTCTGCTCCGCTGGAAAGTACTATCACTTCTGTAATATGGAACTTCCGTGGCGGATGCACACTCGCCTGCGCTGGTGAAGACTCCCGAACTATGGCTGATTCGCTCCGTATGTCCATGGCCGAAAAATCCATCCGTGAAACCCGAAGCCGTTTCCAGACTCTGGAACAGCAAATTTCTAATCTCAGCTAAAGAGGTGATTTTTTGAAACTCTATCATACTCTGGAAAAATTAGAGTGTCTTCAAGGTGATACTCTCCCCGTGTTCCGTGTCGCCGTCAGTGGTATAGATGACCTTTCCGGCACATCTATGCTCCTGATTCTCGAACAGAACAGCAGAATCATTCTGCAAAAAACTTGTACTTTGGACAGCGAACAGCAGTTCTGCGTTCAACTGACAAGCGGCGAAACTGCCGGCCTTATCGGAGAATATCTCCTGCATTTCCGCCTGACAGGAACTGACGGCTTGATTTATCGGAAAATCACCGGAACACTCACTGTAACCCAAATTACACAAGGAGGCTGATTACATGGCATATACAGGAACAGGAACGGAAGCTGACCCGTATCTTGTCAGCACGTTTGCGGATTTTCTGACATGTGTTGCAATTAACGGCGCATATGTGAAAGTGACCGCCGATATTGATGCAAGTCAGGAAGAAGCATATCAATCAGCGATTGAAACTCCTATCACATTTTCAGCGGCGAAAGTCTATGCGGACAGTATGAAAGAAATTTCAAATGCCATCGTTCAGGCCGTTACACTTTTCTTATTAAATAGTGCTTATGACTGCACAATCGAAAATATCTATTTTAAGGACGTAATTTATAAGTGCTATTCTGATAATTCAGTTGTATTCCATTCTGTTACAGACACAAGGCGTTTGAAATTCAAAAGCTGTGCTTTTACAATCTATGGTTCTGCCGGAAACAAACCATCTAAAGTTGGAAATCGGTTTCATCTCGACAAGTGCTTTTTCAAGGCAGATTACAGCAATATCTCTTTCCCACAAAGCGGTGCTGCCAATTGCGTCGATTCGGATGCAGCGGCCAAAGACTCCATTTTTGAAATCAGCGGCATGACATGCGGTGCAGGTGCGTTACCACACATACTTGGTACGTTCACCTACTGCACAGTGAAAGTGAACTTTATCGTAGCTGAGTATGGGCAGATACAGACAGCTACAATGTTTGGTGCAAATAGCCATGATAATATCCTGATTTTGAGCAATTACACTATATCAGGCGAAAACGGCAGGGTGAATTGGTACGTTCAGGGGATGACTGCTATTGATACCACAAATACAAATACTGCTTTTCAGGGAAGCACTATCTTCAATCTGACCGAACAACAGATAAAATCGGAAGAATATCTGAGAAGTATCAACTTCAT
The DNA here is from genome assembly GCA_017430465.1 of Oscillospiraceae bacterium. Taxonomy (GTDB): domain Bacteria; phylum Bacillota; class Clostridia; order Oscillospirales; family Ruminococcaceae; genus UBA3855. Next base: position 1,898 of record JAFRMZ010000087.1, on the reverse strand, counting down.
TCCGTGAGAGTGGTGATTTTATGGCTTGGGTTACAGAATATTGGAGTCAGGATGATGCTGTTTTTTATGGCTATCCCGTTCCGGCAGAAACGGAAATCCCAGAAATCACTGATAAATCAGATATCCCTTCTAAATGGCAGTTTGATGATAAGTTTTATGACTATCCGCACACAATGGACGTACCGGAAATCGCTGATAAATCAGATGTCTATACAAAGTGGCTGTTCGATAATAAGTTCTATGGCTATCCGCATGTATTTGATTTTTCAGTATTTCCGATAATCTCGAAATATCCCGTCTTCACAGGCTTTTCCATGGACGGTATCGGTGCAGATTTCCGGCAGATGAACAAAAGCATCGCCGTCAGCCTGCCGGATAAAATCAGTTTCAAATTTGACATAAAGGAGACTTTGACATTATGATTCAGAATATCATCATTACCGTGCTGACATCCAGCGGAATTATCGGGATTTTCACGCAGTTTCTGCTGAACCGCCTGAAAGCATCCGAACAGAAACAGCAGGCTCTTGAACTCGGTGTGCAGGCACTTTTGAGAGACCGGCTGATTCATCAGTACGAAAAATACAAATCCAGAGGCTATGCGCCGATTTATGCCAAAGAGAATTTCGAGAATCTCTATGAACAATATCACAAACTCGGCGCAAACGGCGTGATGGATTCCATTCACGAAGAATTTAAGAATCTGCCTGTTTCAGGGGGTGATAATCTGTGAAAAACTGGCTCAGACGTGCCCTTCGGACAGCTCTGCAATCGGCAGCCGGCTATCTGGCAGTTGCTGTCCCTAATGTAGACTGGTCGGCGGATAAAGCCGTTCTGAAAACAACTTTAATCGGTATCGGCGTTTCTGCAGTATCGGCAGGGCTCGCCGCCGTGATGAATCTCGAAGAAGATGAGGAGTGATTTTATGGCATATCAGATTGTAGATGAAAAAATTATCGGAAAAGCTGTCGTATCAGACGGCAGTTTCACACAAATGAAGCTGATGCACATCATCTGCGATACTGCCGCAGAGATTCCCGAACCTGAACCGGCATGGTCAGCCGGTTCACGATGCGACATTCTCGAAAACGGCGGAAATGTGTATCTGCTTTCCACGGCAAGGGAATGGAAACCTGTAAATTTTTATAATCGGGGCGGAGACGGCGGCGATTTCGACCCTGACAGCTATTACACGAAGCCGCAGACAGATGCAAGAATCACGGAAAAAGTTGCTGAAATAGTTGATAATGCTCCGGAAGACTTTAACACGCTCAAAGAAATGTCCGACTGGATTGATTCACACGAAGATTCAGCGGCGGCGATGAACTCTGCGATTCAGGCAAATACAACAGCAATAGCTGGAAAAGTTGATAAAGTATCTGGTAAAGGATTGTCAACGAATGACTACACAACAGCCGAAAAAACGAAACTGTCAGATTGCAAAACCGGATGGATTGGAACAGAATCCGAATACAGTGCATTGACCCAAAAAGACTTTGATTTGTATTTTGTTTATGAGGATGATGTGCAAGGCGGTGAATCCGGTGATTAAATCTAAAAGCGGAAAAGAAATTACATCAATCTATACAAGAGATGGAAAAGAAATAATCGAAGTCAGGGATAATCAAAATAACATTATTTATTCTGCAATTGACGAAATTTCCGGTAGTGTTCCCCTCTCGTTTATGAGCCGTGGCGGATATTTGAAGGATTACCGCATTTATGGGAATACCGTGCAAAACGGCACTCCTGCTCCTGAAACTCCGGTTGAGGTTCAGGGGTGCGGGGAATACGATGTTGAATTAAACGGTTATAAAATTCCCGTGACGGTGAGTGGGGAAAACCTAGCAACCCTTATACAGGGGAGCTATGACTCTAACGGTGAACCAAACACTAAT
>JAFRMZ010000086.1 GCA_017430465.1 Oscillospiraceae bacterium | reverse complement strand
TTCTTCCCATTGTTTTTTCATAATACACGATGGCATCTTCTTCCGGACTTAATTCTATTTTGATTCTTTTCATTTCTATCATCCTCCTCTTTATTATTATACCATACTTTATTTTATATTGCAATAGAGGATAGTATACAACAGATTTGATATTTTCCCAGATATTTGAGAGGAATGTTTTCATGCTGTTCATCACAGAGGTGACTGTGCTTTGAATTTTATTCCAAATGTTGGATACCACATTAAAAATCGAATTTAAAACAGAAGAAATAAAACCGCTGATGGTACTCCACACGGAGGTCACAGCGGATTTTATGGCATTCAGCACAGCGAAAATATGTGTGCTGATACTATTCCAGATACTTTGTACTACAGACCAAACTGCATTCAAAATTCCCGAAATAAAGTCAGATATTGCATTCCATACAGTTTCAATTATGCCCCTGATTGTATCCATCACTGCGGAAATTGTATCAGAAACTGCATTCCAGACCGTTTCAAAAAAGCTCCTGATGCCCTCTAAAATTGGAGTTAAAAATGCAACAATCGCATTCCAGACAGCCGAAATTTTCTCATGAATCCAGTCCATCACCCTGCCAATGAGAATCTGAATCGCCATAAAAATGGTTTCAAACAAATACTTGAAAGCATCCAGCAGAGGAGAAATAAAATCATAAATCGTCTGCCATACCGTAGAAACAGTCGTCCAGATGGTATTCAGAACCGTGGAAATTATGCTATAAACGGCATTCCACACCGTTTCAATGACAGTTTTTATGAGGTTGATTTTTGCACTTACATCGTTGTAAATCGCCGTCCAGATACCAACAAAGAAGTCCCTGATTCCCGTCCATACAGAAGAGAAAAAGTCAGTGATTCCTGTCATTGTGCCGGAAACAAAATTTGAAATATTTGTCCATACAATGACGAAAAATTCCTTGATACCCGTCCAGACATCTGTCCAGAACTGCTTTATCGTTCCGAGGTCTGTGCCGAAAATATCACACAGCATATTCAGAACATTTCTCAGTGTATCCGCCAAGAAATTTAATACATTGATAAAAATTCCTTTGATTCCGTTCCAGACCTTATCCCAGTCACCTGTAAAAATGCCAATGAACACATCCAGTATATTCAAAATAATATCGGTTACTGCCTTGAAAATATCCGCTATTTCCTGAAAAACGCCCTCAAACACAGGAGCTAAGAAATTACAAAGTCCGTCCCATACAGTTTTTATGACTTCTGCAATGTTCCTGAAATCAAATCCGAGTCCGTTCAGCCTGTCAACGATGCCTTGTGTAAAATTCTGAAAAATACTTTTAATCTGCTCCCAAATTGCAGTGATTTTGTTCCGGAATTCCTCATTTGTATTCCAGAGGTGAGCGAATGCCGCCACAAGTACAGCAATCACCGCAACAATGGCGACTACCAGCGCACTGATACCGCCGAGTGCAGCAGTTACAGCAGAAAATGCAGATTTTACTTTTGTCAGAATCAGTGGGATTTTTGAGAAAAACTGCATCATTTTGCCGACCGTGGATATGGTTTTTCCCACACCAATCAGCAACGGACCTATCGCCGCCGCAATGAGTGCAATTTTTAGAATGGTTTCTTTTGTAGCAGGTGACAATTGATTCAGTTTATCCACAAGTGCCTGAATTTTGGAAACAATTGCACGGATAGTCGGCATCAGCATATCACCAAAAGAAATCGCAAGTTCCTGTAACTGTGATTTCAGAATTGTGATTTGTCCGTTGAGGTTGTCCTGCATGGTTTCCGCCATATTTTGTGCAGTGCCGTCACAGCTGTAAATTGCATCAGTCAGCTTGTTGTAATCTGACTCACTTGCATTGATAATTGCCAGCATACCGGACATATTCTGCTTGCCGAAAATTGCCGCCGCTGCCTGCATCTGTTCCGCCTGTGCCAATCCCTCTGTGGTAGTAGAAAGTTCTGCCACAATGTCGTCAAAATCACGGGCATTGCCGTCCGCATCTGTCAGTTCGACATTGACCTTCCCCATTTTCTCACGGAGAACCTCGATAATTTCGCCGAGTGACCGCATATTCCCCTCAGAATCCGCCATGAGCGTATTCGCTCCGGACATTTCCTCAAACACACCGGCTTGTTGTTTTTCCAGTTCATTTTCTGCCTGTACAAGCTTCAGCTGTGCTTTTTCGTAGTTATTGCTTGCAATTTGTGCCTGTGAACTGCCTTCACCATATTTTTCGATAGCATCATTTAATTTTATTTGTGCATTATCCAAATCAAGAGTAGCTTTCTGAACAGCATTTTCAGCTTTTTCAACCTTTTCAAAGTCAATTTTCTGAATCGTTTCTGTTGAAATAAAGCCTAATTTTTGCATTGCTGCCGCCTGCTGTTTGGTCGGCTTGGTGAGGTTGACAAGAGCATTTTTCAGCGAATTTCCAGCTTGACTGCCCTTGATGCCTGCATTCGCCATCAAGCCTAAAGCAATCGACAAATCCTCTGCACTTGCACCCATTGCACCTGCCACAGGAGCGCAATATTTGAAACTTTCACCCATGAGAGACACATTGGTATTTGCATTGGAACTTGCTGCTGCAAGGATATCCGCAAAGTGTGCGGAATCATCAGCAGTCATGCCAAGTGCTGTCAGTGCATCAGTCACAATATCCGAAGTGGTCGCCAAGTCCTCACCGGAAGCCGCCGCAAGGTTCATGATGCCTTCAATACCGCCGAGCATATCATTGGTTTTCCAGCCCGCCATTGCCATATAATTCATAGCGTCGGCAGCTTCGGAGGCACTGAATTTTGTCTGACTTCCCATTTCACGGGCTTTATCACGCAGTTCCTGCAAATCATCTCCGGTCGCACCGGATACAGCCGCAACCTTGCTCATAGATTCATCAAAATCCGCTGTCGTCTTGACAGCAGCCGTTCCCAGTGCAGCGACTCCGGCTGTAATCGGCAGGAGTTTTTCTCCGATACCAGAGATTTTATCCCCGACTTTTTCCATAGCTGCTCCTGCTTCACCGATTTTCACAAGAGCCGTATGGGAGTTTGCCGCTTCCTGCTGTAAATCTTGCAGATTATGCTCCGTTTCGATAATTTCTCTTTGCAGAGCATCATATTGTTCCGGAGAGATAGGATTTCCAAATTCATCGGACACCTGTTTTGCCTGCTGTTTCAGAGAGGAAAGTTCATCTGATGTTTCCTTGATTTCATTTTGCAGGGCATCATATTTTTCCTGCGAAATTTCGCCTTTTGCAAGCTGTTCATCAGCATTTTTGCTTTGTTCTTTCAGTTCATTCAGCTTGGTATTGGTTTCATCAATTTTCTGCTTGATGGGGTCATATTTTGCTTTCCAGTCATCGTAGTTATCTTTGGTTCGAGACGCCTGTTCGCTTGCCGTTTTCAGCGTTTCGAGTTTTTCTTTGGTGGATGATACGGCATCGGCAAGCAAACGCTGTTTCTGTGCGAGAAGTTCCGTATTGGTCGGGTCAAGTTTCAGCAGTTTTTCCACATCTTTCAGCTGTGTCTGCGTATTCTTAATATTTTTCTCCACACCTTGCAGTGCTTTCGACAAGCCGGTTGTATCGCCGTTGATTTCAACTGTAATGCCCTTGACTCTGTTTGCCATGCGGTTCACCTGCCTTTCAATTTTCAAAAAAATATTAAAAATAGGTTGAATTTCTCCTAAATTCATGCTATAATATATATATATAGGAGGTGTTCTTATGAAAATTGATACCAACACAATTGTATCCATGACTGATGCAAATCAAAATTTTTCCAAAGTTGCAAGACTTGTAGACCAGTACGGTTCTGCTGTCATCCTGAAAAATAATACTCCCCGCTATCTTGTGGTGGAATTTCAGGAAGCCGATGCACTGCAGGATGCAGACAATGACGAAGTTGCAGAAATTTCCAGAAAACTGCTTGCACGAAATGCCGCTGTTTATGAGGAACTTGCCAAATGAAACGTCTGACGAAAGAACAAATCATGATGCTTCACAGAACACTGATTGCTGAATCAGGCGGTTCTGCGGAGATTCGTGACGAAGGATTACTGGATTCAGCAATCAATGCACCATTCCAGACATTCGGCGGAGAGGAACTTTATCCGTCACTGCTTGAGAAAGCATCCCACCTTGGATACGGACTCATTAAAAATCATCCATTTGTAGATGGAAACAAACGGACTGGTACGCATACCATGCTTGTATTCCTTGCAGTCAATCACATCGAACTGCAATATAAAGATGCTGATTTAATACAGCTGATTCTTGGTGTTGCTGCCGGTGAATATGACGAAGCACATCTTCTGGCATGGCTTCAGCATCATATTGAATAGCACTATTTGCCTGACAGGACTCTCAAAGTTTCTGCCAGGCTTTTGTGTTTCAGCTTTCTTGGGTCAAAGCCGATCATGCTGTAAAACAAATGCATGACCATCCCTGCACCAAAAACGGAGATAAATGTTCCGATACCGACTGAACCGCCCAGAATCCAGCCGGTTATCGTCACCACAGCCAGCAGCATTACTTCCACAATGCCGACCGGAATTTTCGGCAGTTTTCTGCTGACTGCAATCAGAAGACCGTCTTTAGGACCGCAGCCCTGTTCCGCCGACATATACAGCCGCATACCGATGGAAAGAAACAGAAATCCGCACAGCATCAGCACAATTCCGAAACGCAGACTGTGATTCTCCGGAAACGGACTGACTTCATTAAAAAATTGTACCAGATTTCCGGTCAGCAGTGCATCCGTCAGCGTTGCAAAGCCGACACGCTCTTTCATCAGAAGCTGTAAAATAATCGCTGTGATGCCAATCAGCACCACAGCACCGCCGTAATTCAGCGGTATATGATGAGAAATCCCCATAGCAAGGCAGTCCCATGGTGCAAGCCCGATATTCGCATAAATGGTCAGATGCACCCCAAAAGCATAGAGAATCAGCCCAAAAATAATACGCAGAAATTTATCAGATGCATATTTTTTCTGCCTAAAATTTGTCAAAATCGTCCTGAGTTGCTTTATAATCAAATTGTATATCATCATTATCTTTTTTAATAAATATCTCATTCACCATCCCGATGGTGAGCAGATCGAGGTCGGATAAGGACAGCCCAATCTGCACACATCGGAGGAGAAAAAGAGGTGTGGTCATTTCACGGTCAATTGGACGAGATTTTTTTTTGATTCCGCCTGCACTTCCAGATTCACGCCCCACAGTTCAAAGAGTTTCGGCAGAACCTCATAAATGGAGAACGTGTTGAACTGCTCCAGCCATTCATCCGGACTGTCAGGAACATTCTCAGGGTCAGCGTGCTTTGCCATCGTCCATGCGATATTTTCAAAGACTTCAAGGCTTTCAATGCCAAGCCCAGAATTTTTCTCATCGCTTTCATCCACGGAATTTTTCAGTGCAGAAAAATCCTTAAAAATGTCCTTGCGGAACTTGGCACGGTAAAGGCGGGGCAGTGTTGCACTCGCCTTGAAGGGAACTTCGATGCCGTCAACCGTGATTGTCTTTTTAATAGCCATTTATTTTCCTCCTGTTAATTAGTGGCCTTTGTGCCTGTAGACTTTGTGCCGGTGCTGTTTGCAGCAGATATTGTAGGCATATACACGGAACTGTACCAGTTGTTGTAGGTGGCTTCATCCGTGCTTTCGCAGGTCTTGGATTTTACCAGACCATTGGGCAGTGCTGTTGCTTTCAGAGACAGCTTTTCCGTCTTGACAGACTTGCTTTCTTCCGTAGTTTCGCCCTCAGTTGCAGGACGGGAAGCAGAACAACAGTACAGCACATGACGGATGTGATTTTTGTCGCCGTCAAATTCAAAAAAGAGTGCAAACTGCGATGTTTCGGCATCATTGCGTTCTACCAGCACGCCTTTGGCATCAAGCTGTTCACCGAGAATTTCAATCGCAAAGTCCGTAGTAATCAGAGCAACTTCAAGGTCTCCGTCATAGCCTGCATTGTTGTTGATGACATAATACACCGTATTATCGGCAAAAAAGTTTTCATTCTCGCCGTTGGCATCAATGGAAAGCGATACTGCACCGGGCAGGCGCACAGGTGCTGCATAGGTCGGCTCACCTTCTTCCGACCATCCTGTAATCTTTGCCCAGTGAACCTTGTTCAAACCAAATTTTACTTTATTTTTCTTCAGAGCCATAATCATACCTCCAGTTCATACAGGACTTCGTAGAGCTTTTCGCTCTCAATCCATGTTTCAGATTTTGTATAATAAATGTTGTGCTGATACAGAATTTCCTCCACACGCTCCTCCGTTTCCGGCGATTTCGCATCAGTGTACAATTCAATGTGCAAATTTTTGAAACTGATATACATTAAATTATCTGCACCGAATGTATTCTCTTTCGGAGACAGAAACAGCACAAACGGAGGATTCGGACTTTCTCCCTCTGCAAAATGATGATAAGCAAAAGGAAGTCCGATTTCCTGCATCATTTCAGCAATCTCTTCATAGGACATAGGCTGTCACTCCTTATTTTAAGGCTTTTTCAATCAGTTCTGTCAGCAGTTTCTCACCATGCGCCTCCGCAGGTGCGATATGTGGGATTCCTTCCACTCTGCCACCGCCACGCTTTGCATGACCATGTTCCAGCAAATGTGACAGCTGATAGCGATTTTTGGAATGCACCGTCATTTCTAATGTGTGGCTGTTTTCTTTGGTTTTCTTGGCAGTCCAGCTTTTCTTGTAGCGACCGGATTTTTCAGGTGCATTGGCAGAAATTTCATTCCTGACTGTGGTCGCTGTTTTCCGGACGGCTTTCTTCATTTCAGAATCTGCAAGCTCCGCATATTCTGTCAAGCCCTTCATGATTTCTGAGGTCAAATCATCAACAGAAGTCATCCTTTGCACCTGCCCTTCTGCTTTCGCATATCAGCTTCATATAATCTTGTGTGTTGTAGTTCGGAACAATGCCTGTAATGTCGTATTCCTGATTTTCAAATCGGATACGATACGCTGTTGAGGACATTCTTTTTGTCTGCGGAGTCTGTCGGATAATCACTTCAATACGCTGTATTTCTCTGGTTACTCCGGTGTTGGCTTCCTCCGTGGCACTGCCCTGTGTATTGCCTACAGTCACGGAAGCCCAGAGGGAGAAAATTTCCTCCCACTGAGCCTTGTGATTTCCAATGGCATCTTTTCTGACATGATTTTCAAGGACGGCAATGCGCTGATTCAGTTTCCCGATTTCCATCAGACAATGCCCTCCCTCTGTGCGAACAGCAATGCACGCAATGTTAAAGTGAGTGCATGATAATCCGCAGTATTGCGATTTTCATATAGATAAGAAACTGTATACAGCATCGCCTGTCGGGAAATTTCCTCATTCTCCGCTAACTGCTTTTCATCCATGCGCCCCACATCCATCACAAGCCGCTGTGCCGTATCAATCAGAGTGAGGATGAGCTTGTCATCCTCACAATGGTCAACACGGAGATAATTTTTTGTTTCAGGCAATGAAATTAAATTCATCTCCGCCCTCCATTCTTATCAGCCGTTTCCGCCAGTGTTACCACCGCCGGCTGTGGTTTTGTTGCCAGCCATTTTCAGCACCTTGACAGCCTCCGGAAGAATCAGGCGACCGTCCACACGCTGTGTCGTGAGGAAACCGACCTGGTCTGTTCTTGCATACAGTTCATTCAGACGGCGGAAGGTACGGTTCTGACGGTCAGCCACCCAATAGTGCTTCATATCGCCAAAAAGCAGCACACGTTCACCCTTCGCAATGCCGGGCATGAAAGAACTTGTGCGGATAGGTCTGCCGAGCAGGGTATCCGGCTTTGCAATGTCAAGGCTGGGCTTCCATAAATAATTTTCATTCTTGTCTTTCAGCTTCATGAGCTGGAGCAGAATGGTTTCATTGCAGACGAACTGTGCGTTGCGGCGATAGGGAGATTTCAGGCTGTAATACAGGTCGAAAATCTCGTCAAAGGTAATGGCTGTCTGAGATGCCGCAGTCACACCAAGTTCCGCACCACCGGTTTCATCAAGAATACCGAGAGGCTTCTTATCGCCGTCACCAGTGAAGAATGCTCTTTCCTCCGCATTGCCCATTGCTACGCCAAAACGTGCAGCGATATAGCTTGCAAGGTCAAAGGCAGAATCGTGCAGCAGTTCATTGCTGATTTTAATCATCGTGCCGAGCTTGTAAGCAGAAAGCGTGGTTTGACCGAATTTTGTATCAGTTTCCGGAATTTCCTCGCCCTCGTCAATCCACTGGGCTTCCATTGTGTCGTTGGCAATCGGAATCTTACGAGTGCCGGAATTGGTCTTGATAACAGTCGCCATCTGACGGAAGATGTTATTTTCTTCCAGTGCCTGAATCAGACGGCGTTCAAACTCATCCGGAACAGTAAAGCCGCCCTCAGTATCCTCACCAACAGAGAGTGCATTGCGGACTGCAAACTGGTCGCCCCTGTTGCGCACCATGTTCCAGAATGCAGCCTTGTATTCATCAGTTGCAGTCGGATTGGTTTTGGACTTGCGGTCATTTGTACCTGTCGGAGCATTGGTGACAGGCTTGGAAGTCGGTGCTGCGAGTGCCGCATCCACAGCAGCCTGCTGTTCAAGGCGTTCAATTTCTGCGCCGAGTGCCTGCACCTCAGATGCCATCTTGTTGTAGGTTTCGACTGCTGAAGCCTCTACAAGACCGTTCTCGCCACGGTGCTTTTCAAGAAATGCCTTAGTCTGCTCCCAGAGAGTATTTCTCTTGCTGCGAAGTTCCATAATCTGGCTCATATCGTTCCTCCATTTCTTCCGGAGATATCCGGCGGTCACAAAATTGAACAGCCGCTTATCTCATGAAAGCAAGCTGTCTTTTCAGAATTTCATACGGCACAGAGCCGTCTGCGGTTGTGCCGTCCAGCCCAATCACAAAAGCTGTGTCTTTCAGCCCTTTCTCGGCAGATTTCTGTGCTTCATTACGGGACGTTTCGTCTGCACTTTTGTTTTTGGCTGATGCACTGATTTTTCCCAGAATGGTCTGTCCCATGATACGGGTGCTGTACTGCCACAAGGCGTTGTCACTGCCCAGCTTGAACGGCTTCTTTTCTTTCTTTTCTTCATCCGGATTCTCGTCACCTCCTTCCTCATCCGGTTCATCTGGTGTTTCCTCTTCCGGATTTTCTTCTTCCTCCTTTTCCGGTTCAGGCTTCTTTTCGGTTTTCTCATCAAAAAGAATCTCGTCTGCAAAGCCAAGCTCCACAGCCTTTTTCGCATTAATCCATGTTTCATCGGACATGAGCTTGCTGATGCGGTTTCGGGAAAGTCCTGTCTTTGCGGCATATGCGTTGATGATGCTCTCCTTGATTTCATTCAGCACAGTGATAGCTTTTTCCATGTCTTTGGCATTTCCCATAGCAATTGTCGAAGGGTCGTGAATCATCAACAAACTCGTCGGAGACATCTGTACGGTGTCGCCTGCCATTGCAATGACACTCGCCGCAGATGCCGCAATGCTTGCAATTCTCACCTTGACATTATGTGGATAATCCTGAATCATCGTGTAAATTTCAGCAGCAGCGAACACATTTCCCCCTGGACTGTTCAGCCAGAGTGTCAGGTCTCCTTCCTCTGCATACAGCTCGTCACGGAAATCTTGCGGTGTGATTTCATCTCCCCATAAGCTTTCCGAGTCGATAGGTCCTTCTAAGCGGAGAACTCTGCCGCCGCTGTCATCGTGAATCCAGTTCCAGAATTTCTGCATTTACATCACTCCATTTCTGTATTTCTTCCTGCGTTTCTGCCGCAGCAGTCTGTCATCAGTTTCTTCTTCCGGATTTTCATCCGGTTCTTCCTCTGTATCCGGCTGTTCTTCCGGCTTTTCCTGAGACGGCTCATCCACTCCGTAGGCAGCCCCTGCATTCTGTAATTTATTATACGAACCGTTCAGATAGTAATCTTCACCGCCCAGTTCCTCCGGAATCAAATCCATATTTTCCAATCGGCGCACATCATTGGGCGACATAAAGCCGTTGCCAACACCGATTGCATAAGCGTTCATTCTACTTTGATAGTCACCACGCATCAGCCCGTCCACATTGAATTTCGGAAAATATACATCCTGTTCCTCTTCGAGCAGAAGGTCTTTCATAATGCCCTTTTCAATGCGGATAATCCACGGCATCAGCGAATACTGCACAAATGCAATCCCCTGATGCTCTATATTATTAAAGGTAGAGCGTTTCAAATCCTGCACCAGATGCGGAGGAACTTGAAATATCCGGCAGATTTCCTCCACATCAAATTCTCTTGTGGATAAAAACTGCGAATCTTCTGGCGGAAGTGAAATCGGTTTGTAGGACATCCCTTCCTCCAAAACGGCAATGCGGTGTGCATTGTGTGCGCCGCCATAGGCTCGCATCCAGTTATCTCTGATTTTCTGAGGGTCTTTGAGTACGCCCGGATGCTCCAGCACTCCGGCAGGCTGTGCTCCGTTCTTGAAAAAGGCACTGCCGTACCGTTCGACAGCCATCACAGCACCCAGAGCATTTTTCATCATGGCAATCGGCGAAAATCCGACCAGTCCGTTAAATCCCAAGCCGGGGATGTGAAGAATTTCATCTCTCGGAAAAATGATATCCTTGTCATGCTCGCCGGGTTTTTCATCGGTGTAGGCATGATAGGTGTAAAACAGTTCTCCGCTTTTCGGGTCACGGTCAATCTCCATATTTTCCGGCAGAAGCGGATACAGACCGAGGATGCCGTTTTTGCCGTCACGGACAATCTGTGCATACGCATTGCCCCACAAAAGCAAATGGCACATCATCGCCTCCCAGAATGAAAATGAACTCATTTCCGGATTTGGCTGCCGGTAAAGAATTTTATACAGCGGATGGTCAAAGGCTAATTCTTTATCCTCACCCTTGCCAGTATAGCGATACAGGTGCAGAGGCAAGCCTGCAATCGTATTGGAAAGCAGTCTCACGCAGGCATATACAGTCACAATCTGCATCGCCGTTCGCTCATCCACACGCTCTCCGCTGTGTGTCATGCCGAATACAAATAAATTGCCGGAATCACGGACATTGTCCTGAATATCTGGCAAAGTCTCCGGTGCATCTCTCGGCTTGCTGAAACCGAGCCAGCTTAAAAAGCCCATACTATCAACCTCCCTCTCGTTTATATAACAACTAATTCATGCTCTGGGTCATCATATACAGAACCCTGCATCTCATGACGGATGCAGCGGTCAAGTGCCATAATCCATGCCACAATGCCATCAATTTTCTCTGTTGATTTTTTCTTGGATGGCTTAATATTTTCAGCCGCATCTATCTCTGCGACAAAATTGCCTTCCATCCATCTAAGAACAGGGTTGCCGCCGTGAATGAATATTCCTTCCAACAAGAGCTTATACAGTTCTTTCATCGGCGGACTTTGTTCTTTAAAGCCCATCCCCATTGGTACAATAGTAAATCCATCGCCCTCAAGGTCGGTGATAAGCTGTGTGGCATTCCAGCGGTCAGCGGCGATTTCCTTGATGTTATAAATCTCGTACAGTTCGTTGATTGTTTTCCGCACGAAATTATAATCAACCACATTGCCCTCTGTAACGTGGAACAATCCTTGTTTTTCCCAGATGTCGTAAGGCACTTTATCACGGCGCACTCTTAGTTCCAGAGTCTCCCTCGGCAGCCAGAAATGCGGAACAACAATATATTTTTCTGCTTCGTTTCTTGGCGGGAACACAAGGACAAATGCCGTGATATCTGATGTGCTGGACAGGTCAAGACCACCGTAGCACTCCCGACCACGCAGAGAATTAAAATCAATCGGGACATTGCCTTTGTCGTAGATATGCTCCGGAATCCATGCGACTGCACTGCCTACCCACTGGTCAAGTCTCAGCTGACGGAATACATTCTCTTCGGCAGGATTTGTCAGAGCCTCACGGTGAGCATCACGCACCCGGTCAATTGTGATTGTATATCCGAGCGACGGGTTCGCCTTGTACCAAGACTCCTCGGCATTCCAGTCGTCACCGTCATCCAAGCCATAGATTACAGGATAGAAAGAAGGGTCAATGCGCCTGCCGTCAAGGATATCTTTTGCTTTGGTATGATACTCGAAGCAGATGGAATTTCTGTCCGTTCCTGCCGTTGTGATAAGGAAGTACAGCGGCTGTGTTCTGGCATCGCCGGAACCCTTTGTGAGAACATCCACAAGGCTACGATTCGGTTGAACATGAACTTCATCCAAAACAAGTCCTGATACATTCAGTCCGTGTTTTGTGCCGACTTCTGCGGAGAGCACCTGATAGAATCCTACATTATTATAGTTTACCAGCCTCTTGGTTGCCGCCATAATTTTGGAGCGTTTCAGGAGGGCAGGTGTCATTTCTACCATGCGTTTCGCTACATCAAAGACAATGGATGCCTGCTGTCGGTCGGCGGCTGCACCGTAGACCTCGGCAGATGGCTCATTATCAGCATACAAAAGATAGAGAGCGATTGCCGCTGCAAGTTCAGATTTTCCATTTTTCTTGGGTATTTCGACATATGCCGTTCTGAACTGCCGTGTGCCATCCTTTTTGACAATCCCAAAAATGTCTCTCACAATGCGCTCCTGCCACGGCAGCAGCCAGAACGGTTTCCCAGCCCAGCGACCTTTGGTATGGCAGAGGTTTTCGATAAAACGCACAGCCCTGTCAGCTTTTGCTTCATCATAATGAGAATCAGGAAGCATGAATTGTGAGGGTTTGTAATTCTTCAGTTTTGGATAATTCGCAGGTCTTTCCCTTGCTTTTGGCGTTCTGCTCAATTTTAACCACCTCCTAAGAGTTCATCCATATCATCAATCACAGCACCTTTCATATCCGCACCAGCTGTAATACGGCTTCTTGCGGCAGGTGTCAGACCAAACTGCTCTGCAATTTTATTCATAATCTTCAGATAGGTCTGTGCAATGGATACCTGCGGAACAGCCTGCCAGTAGCCGGATTTCGTTTTCACGATAGTGCCGTGCTGTGTCATAAATTCTTCGGCTTCTTTCCATCTGGCATATGCCTGACAGTACGATGCGAAAGCCGCCTGATCGACTTCAGTCAGCACACCAATCTGCTCCAGCTGTTTCGACAGCCTGCGCCATTCCTTTTTGGCTTCCGGTTCGAGCCATTTCGGACACGGAGGAGCTTTTCGCTCCGGCTTCGGTTCTGCTTCATTCAGCGGACGCTTGCCGGGGTTGCCTTCCAGTTCTTTGATTGCTGTCGGTTTTGGTTTTCTGCCTCTCTGAGCCATCCGCA
>JAFRMZ010000085.1 GCA_017430465.1 Oscillospiraceae bacterium | reverse complement strand
CAGCAGATTATCATATCATAACGGTCAATCATCTGCATATTGCGGATTAAGAAAGCATCCTGAACGTGTACTTCTGATGATGCCGGACAGATTTCAATCTGATTGTACTGTCGGAGATATTCAGAGTTGCGGAGTTCATTTCTGTGATAGGGTAGCACCATAATGAGCAGGGCGGTGTGATAGGCAGAACAGCGGATTGCCTGACTGATGACTTCTCCGGCGATTTCATCAAACTGACCATCATGCCCGACAAGAAACTGCACATATTTTTTCTCCCTTATGAGTTTTTCGACAAGCTTTGTGAGTTGTCTGCGGATTTTATCAGGATTACTGATATGTCTGTGCCCGAACAGGCTGACTGTAAATACTTCCATAATAACACCTCTTGTTAAAATTTAAAATATGTATTTATATAATTATACGATATTAAACATCGTATGTCAATAACTATTGAATTTTTAACATCGTAAAATTTTAATATACACAGTATAAAATAATAAAGGGGTGTGTATATGACTATTGAAGAACAATTTTCTGAACGACTTGCACAGTTAAGATTAGAAAAAGGTGTTTCCGCACGAGAAATGAGTTTAGCTATTGGACAATGTGATAATTATATCAATGCAATTGAAAATAAAAAGAATCTGCCTTCCATGACGGGATTTTTCTATATCTGCGAATATCTGGAAATTACTCCGCAAAAATTCTTTGAATTTGAAAACAAAAATCCTTACAAACTGGATGAGATTATTTCTTATCTGAAATATCTCTCGCCCGAAGAACTTGAACATCTTACCGCATTTTTCAAAAGCATCACCAAAAAGAAATAATCCAAAACGGCACAGCAGATTCATGCTGTGCTTTTTTTAATTTTCTGAAAAATTCTGTCACAGTATTCCGTTTCAGATTGTCTCTATAGATGAAAGCAAAATTGTACAATCCAGCTTACTATACAGGAAAGGAGAAAATTATGCAGGATACCCAGACACAAAGAAAAATTTTCGATATGTATTATCACTATATCTATGCGATTGCCTACAGAATTCTCCGTGGAACAGGCACTGTCGAAGATGTCGAAGAATGTGTCTCGGATGTCTTTGCAGAATATTTTCTCCGCTGTGAAAATATCAATCCGGATAAAGTGAAATCCTATCTCGGCACAACTGCCAAAAACAAAGCAATTAATCTCTATCGTTCTTTGAGCCGGCATCCGTCCGTTTCTTTGGAGGATGATTCTGTTCCGGAACAAGCTTCCGGTGAAGATATTCATCAGCTCACCGAACAGGAAGAACAGGCACATCTTCTTCTGGAACAGATTAAAGCCCTTGGTGAACCGGATGCTTCCATTCTGATTCATAAATTCTATTATGACTGCAATTCCGAAGAAATTGCCGAAATGCTTCACATGACTGCTCCGGCCGTCAGAACAAGATGCAGTCGGGCACTCAAACGGCTGAAAAAAATCCTGACCGATGCCGGAATCACACTTTAAAAGGAGGATGCAAGCATGAATTCCAAAAAAATCAGAAAGGCACTCAAACATGTCAGCCCCGAAGATGCCGAACAAATCGGAAAAATCTGGGGTGCACCCCACAAAGAAGATGTCTGGAAGCGTATCAATGAAAAGATGAACTTCGAGGAGGAATCTTTTATGAAAGAAAATACTAATATCACACAAAGCAAAAATAAAAAATGGACAGGCTATCTCAGCATAGCCGCTGCGATTGCATTATTCTGCGGAGCAGTCGGCGGAGGCATTGCCTATATCAAGCAATCCGGAAGGGCGAATCTTGCAACAGCAGAACATACCAGTCCTCCGAGCGAATTCAGTCCGGCGGAATCGGTATATTCTGCGAAAGAAGAAACCTTCCCGACCGAACCGGAAACCATTCCGATGCTTGCAATGGGTCTGGAAACTGTTACAGAAACCACAACGGCTGTTATCGAAACGACTGCACCGGAAACCGCTGTCACGACCGTGGCGGAAACGGTTCTGAAAACAGTCAGAGCTGAGACAACTGCCGTTCCGCAGACAGAAGCGGTTATCGAAACACTTCCGGAAACCACAGCAGAAACAACTTTCTTACAAACAAATCTTTCTGCTGAAATTCCGTCAGAACCAAGCACAGATTCTGATATGCCTGAAGAAACAATCGTAGATGCACCTCAGGAAATGCCGGATGCAGGAATCACAGACGAAACGCCGGAAGATGTATTCGCCGGAACGTATTCCGAACAATATGCTCACCGAGGTGTTATCACCATAACGGAAAATGAAGATAACACGTATCATGTGCATATCCGCTGGGCGGGTTCGGCTTTGGAATCTGCGGAATGGGATTTCAACGGCGTATTCAACGGCAGACAAGTGCTGTACTATACAGATTGTGTCAAGAAGCATATTATCTATAACGAACAAAAAGAAAGAACAGAAGAAATTGAATATACCAGCGGTACAGGACATCTGCAAATTGCAGAAGAAGGTACAAAAACCGGACTTGTCTGGGCAGATGATATGGAAAACAGTGCAGAAGATGCATTTTTCATCAAAGAATAACGGCCATTTCTAAAAAACAGGGTGCAGAAGATTTCTGCCCCCTGTTTTACTTTCAGGATTTTGCACGGCTCTTGAATATCACCGAAGCCGTCAGTCCGGCAAGCAATGCTGTAGTAATTCCGCCGGATGCCGATGTCAGTCCTCCGGTCAGAATGCCGAGTGCACCGTTTTCCTGAACAGCTTTCCGAACGCCTTTTGCCAGAAGATGTCCGAAGCCTGTCAGCGGTACACCTGCGCCCTCTCCGGCGAAATCCATCAATGGCTGATAGATTCCGACTGCGGATAATATCACTCCGGCGATGACATACATTGTCAGAATTCGTGCGGGAGTGAGTTTTGTGAAATCAATCAGCAACTGTCCGACAGCGCATATCCCACCGCCGACCAGAAATGCTTTTATCAACGCAATCAGCAAGTCAATCCCTCCTGACTTCTTAATTCTACAAGATGGCAGATAGCCGGAATGCTTTCCCCCTGCTGAGGCGACATGGCTGATAACAATGCTCCTGTTGCAGCAAAGAGAATTCTCCGGAACTCGTTATTCTGCAGTTTCGGCAGATAATATCCGCATAAAATACTTGCAGAGCATCCGCATCCTGAACCGCCTGCATGAGTATCCTGTTTCTGTTCATCAAACATCATTGCACCGCAGTCCTGATGCTGTGCAGTGATATTAATCCCCTGCTTCAGAAGCAGGTCTATCAGCAGAGGAGAACCGATATTTCCCAAATCTCCAGTAACAATGACATCATAATTTTCGGGGCTGGTTTTAGTATCCTGTAAATATCTCATAATAGTATCTGCGGCGGCAGGTGCCATTGCTGCGCCCATATTGGAAGTATCGGTGACACCTAAATCGGCAATTTTTCCGATGCATCCGCCTGTAATGAAGGGTGCACCTCCCTCGGCGGCAACCACCACTGCACCGGATGCTGTACAAGTCCACTGCGCTGTAGGGGTTCTCTGTCCTCCGTAGGACAAGGGAAATCGGAACTGTCTTTCTGCGGTGGAAAAGTGAGAAGATGTCACTGCTGCGGATTTATTGGAATATCCGCCGTCCACCAGAATTCCGGCAATCAGCAGGCTTTCGGCCATTGTGGAACATGCACCATAAACGCCCAGATACGGAATTTTAGTATCTCTGACTGCAAAACTAGAACCTGTACACTGATTAATCAAATCTCCCGCAGAGATGCAGTCAATATCCAGAAGCTGGAGTCTTCCTTTATGCAAGGCAAGCTGAAACGTTTCTGACTGCAATCGGCTTTCGGCTTTTTCCCAGTTTTTCTCTCCGAACGTAGGGTCTTTTTCAATTCTGTCGAAATATTTTTTCATAGGCCCTTCTCCCTCTTTCTGTCCGGCTATGGATGCAAAACTACAAAGGGAACGTGGTTTGTTGAATGCAATACTTGAACCGATTTTCATTTGCAAAACCTCCTTTTTGCTTTTTTCCTTTCTGCAATAGTATTTCTGAAAAAAACAAAATTATGCAAAAAAATTCAGATGCTTTTGTCCTGAAACTGGTACTTGACACATGCTGAATTATATGCTAAAATAAAAACTGTAAGAAATCTGACAGCTATCAGAAACAGAAGCCTGCCGGAAATGTCAAATCAAAAGGAGTGAATTGTTCTTGAATTCCAAAACTTATGAATCGGTGCAGGGCATCGGCAAAACCGGACAGGAACTTGAAAATTTCGGTACGGCACAAAATCAGCTCAATGCCGATATTCTGAAAGAACTCAGAATTATGCAGTTACAGGCAAACATGCTGACACATCATCTGAAAGAGGCGCAGGAAGAAATTTCCAAGCTAAAAGAAGAACAAGTAAAATATATCTTAAAGCTGAACCAGTGCAAGGCACAAGTAGACAGCCTGACGCATCAGCTAGAAACAAAAGACAGCTTTCAGGCCGAAGTAGAAGCACTTCGGCAGGAAGTCGGCAGACTCAAACTGACTGCAAGGCTGAATACCAATGCTATTGAACGGCTTTCCCATAAAGAAGAAGAATCCTGAAAAAAATCTCCCTTAACGGGAGATTTTTTTCATGCAGTCATACTCCGGACATTCCCTGCATACAATGCAGTAACAGCGAAATCAAGGAGGTCTTGCAATTTCTATGGAACTGCGAATGAATCGGACGGTAGTTTCTGCCGTGGAATCTTCCGGCACTTCGGTGCAGGAACAGAGTGTAGAGCTGGATTATGTCCTTCCGGATTATTATCCGGATGTCTGTAAATTAATCAAATGCTTTGTGACTCCCTCTGTTGTCAGCGAATCTGTCAGTGATAACAGATTATCTTATGAACTTTCTGCCGAAATCAGAATTCTGTATTGCAGTGAAAACAGTCACATTCTGCAATGTGTGACACAGACACTGCATTTTTCCAGAACAGCGGAACTTCCGGACGGCGAAACCTGCGTGACAGAAATCCTTCCCGTGACGGATTATGTCAACTGTCGGGCGGTCAGCCGGAGACGGCTGGATGTCCGTGGTGCAGTGACTGTCCGTATTCGCACCAGCACACTCCGTCAGCAGGAAGCCGTCAGCGATATTTTCGGAAAAAATATTCAGCTCAAAAAACAGCCGTTCTGCTATCAGGCCAAACGAATGCATACTGCCAATCATGTAATTCTCTCTGAAGAACTGGAACTCGGCAGTTCCAAACCGCCTCTGCTTCAGGTCGTCCGCTGTGATGCCGTTCCGGTAGAGCAGAGTCACAAACTCATCTCCGGAAAGCTCATGGCGCAGGGCAGTTTGCAGATTCAGATTCTCTATGCCTGCGAAAAGGACGGTGACGGCAGTTTAGAGCCGATGTCCTTCCGGATTCCCTACAGTCAGATAACCGACCTTGAGGGCATTGAAGAACAGGACGAATGCGAAGTTTTATGTTCAGTCGCTTCCTGCGATTTGAAACCTGTCACTGATGAAAACGGTGACATCCGGACTCTGCGCTGTGAAGCAGAACTCCGGCTTTCCTGCACGGCATTCCGGATGGCATCAGAATCGCTTGTCAGCGATGCCTTTTCGACAGAGCATCCCTGCACAGTGCAGAACATCCGGCTTCTGACGAACAGTGCACCGGCCGGATTTTCAGAACTGCTTATCTGCACACCTAAGCTGAACTGTCCGGACTCAGAGCTTGACTGCGTTTATGATGCATGGTGTGAAATCCGGAATCTGACAACAGTTTCCGAACAGACAGAAATCTGCATCAGCGGTATGCTCTGCTGTTATGTTCTGGTTCGGGAAAGTTCCGGAATGCCCCGCCTGCTTGAAAAAGAAGAACCGTTTGAGCATCGTTTCACAATTCAGAATCTTTCTCCGGCGGATATGATTCAGCTCCGTGCCTCGGCGGAAAACTGTTCCTATACGCTGACTGGTTCAGCAGAAGTCTCCCTAAAAACAGAACTGCGCATGGAAGGCAGTGTTATTCACTGTACAGAAACCGAAGTGCTTTCTGACATGCAGATTCAGGAAGATGAGAAATTTCAGGATAATTTTGCACTCCGGCTGTATTTCGGCAAGGCACAGGAAAACATCTGGGAAATTGCGAAACGCTGTCACACCAGTGTAGAAGCCATTCTGGAAGAAAACGACCTTGCACAGGAAGAATTATCTGAAAATGAAATGCTGTTGATTCCCATCATCAGTTAAACAGGAGGATTCTGCATGAAAGATATTTACAGTGATATTGCCCGCCGAACCGGCGGTGATATTTATATCGGCGTAGTAGGGCCTGTCCGGACAGGCAAATCGACTTTGATAAAAAAATTCATGGAAACGCTTGTGATTCCGAATATCGAAAGCGACTACAAAAAAGAACGTGCTGTAGATGAACTTCCGCAGTCTGCCGCCGGAAAAACTATCATGACGACCGAACCGAAATTCATTCCGGAAGAAGCGGTGACTGTCCGTTTACAGGACGGTGCGAAATTCCGTGCAAGAATGATTGACTGTGTGGGCTATATTGTACCGAGTGCACTGGGCTATATTGAAAACGAAATGCCCCGCATGGTAATGACTCCATGGTTTGATGAAGAAATTCCGTTTAATATGGCTGCGGAAATCGGCACACAGAAAGTCATTACCGAACATGCTACCATCGGACTGGTTGTCACCACGGACGGAAGCATTTCTGATATTCCCCGAAGTGAATATGCCGAATGTGAAGAACGTGTCATCAAGGAATTGCAGGAACTTGGCAAACCGTTTATCATTCTGCTGAACTGTGTTGACCCGGACACGGAGGAAGCAAGAGCACTTGCCCTGCAAATGCAGGAAACATATCATACGGCGGTTCTTCCGGTAAGCTGTACTCAGTTGCAGGAACAGGATATTCAGGAAATTCTGACAGCTCTGCTGTATGCATTTCCGGTGAGAGAAGTCAATTTTGCCATGCCTGTTTGGATTTCTATGCTGGAAAAGGGACACCCTGTCAAGCAGGAAGTTTTTTCGGCCATTCGGGAATCTGCACGGAATCTCGTAACGGTCAAGGATGCCTCGGCACTGGCAAGGCCAATCTGTGACTGTCAGTATATTCTTCACGCAGAAAGTTCTGAAATCGACCTTGGAAACGGTTCTGTCACGATTAGTGTCACGCTTGACCATTCGTTATTTTTCAAGATACTGAGCGAATCGACCGGACTGCAAATTCCGGACGAAGGCGCACTGCTGGAAATTCTGCGGGAGCTTTGCGAAATCAGAAAGGCCTATTCCCGATTAGAACCGGCACTCAAAGAAGTAGAAGCCACCGGATACGGCATTGTGATGCCTACCATGGAAGAATTAAGCCTTGAAGAACCGGAAATCATCAAACAAGGGGGAAAATACGGTGTTCGCCTGAAGGCTTCTGCACCTTCCATCCACATGATGAAAGCGGGTATCAATACAACCGTCAGTCCGATTGTCGGCAGTGAAAAGCAGAGCGAAGAACTTGTCATGTATTTATTGCAGGGCTTTGAAGAAGACCCTGCGAAAATCTGGAGTTCCAACATTTTTGGAAAATCGCTTCATGAACTTGTCAACGAAGGCCTGCACAACAAGCTGTTCAAGATGCCTGTAGAAGCCCGCATGAAACTACAGGAAACTCTTGAAAGAATCATCAATGAAGGCTGTTCGGGATTAATCTGTTTTATTCTGTAAGAAATCAGCACAGTGATGTCTCACATCACTGTGCTGATTTTTATATTTATTCTTTAGAAAAGCTTGCCTTTTTCTGAAAAGTCTGCTATAATATAGAAGTATTATTTTCAGAAAGAAGGTTTTTTACATTTGGATAAATATAAAAAGCTTGCCGCAAATACGCTTGTTTTTGCAATTGGTTCATTCGGCTCGAAAATTCTGCTTCTTCTGCTGACCAGATTATATACCCATCATATTCCTTCAGGCGAAAACAGTACAAAATCCCTGCTGGAACAGACAGCGAATTTCATCATCCCGATTGCGACACTTTCTATTGCCGAAGCCGTTATCCGATATGGTCTTGACAGAGATTATAATAACAAAGAAGTTTTCACATCGGCCTGCATTGTGGAAGCCTGCGGTATGATTCTGATGCTTCTGCTGTCACCGCTGCTGAATTTTCTGCCTTATGCGCATGGTTATGTGATGCTTCTGCTGTTGTTTATCATTGCTTCCTCGTTCCGGCAGTTAAGCTCACAGTTTGTTCGGGCAAGAGGGCTTGTAAAACTATTTGCTCTGGATGGTATTCTTGCCACACTGACTTTATTTATTTTCAATATTATCTTTATTTCCGTTTTGAATATGGGAGTTCATGGCTTTATGCTTTCCAGCATTCTGACGGATTTCTGCTCCGGTGTTTTTCTATGGCTTGTTGCAAAGCTCTGGAAATTTCTGGATAAGCGAAAATACAATCCTGAAATGATAAAAACCATGCTCCGCTTTTCGATTCCGATGATTCCCACTGCCGTCCTCTGGATTATTACCGGCTTTTCTGACAGATTATTCGTCAGATATATGACCTCTGCCCAAAGTCCCGATGTCGGTGATGTTGCTGCCGGTGTCTACGATGCCGCTTCCAAAGTGCCGAACTTAATCTCAATGGTCTCGACTATTTTCTTTCAGGCTTGGAACATGTCCGCCATCACTGAAAATAACAGCAAAGACAAAGGAAAATTCTACGAAAAAATTTTTTCAGCCTATCAGTCAGTAATGTTTCTGGGGGCAGCTTTCATGATTGCACTTGTCAAACCGCTTTCTGCACTTCTGATTGACTCCAGCACTGACCCCTCTTATGCGAGAGCTTTTGAATTCACGCCGATTTTAATCATTGGTGTTCTGATGATGAGCCTGAATCAGTTTCTGAGCAGTATCTACACGGCGACTCAGAAAACAACGCATAGTTTCTGGACAAGCTTAATTGCGGCATGTACCAATCTGATTCTCAACGTAGTCTTAATCTACAAATGGGGCGTACAGGGTGCAGTTATCGCCACTTTCATGAGCTATTTTGTCTGCTATCTTGTCCGGATTGTTGATACCAGAAAATTAATCTACTTTAAAGTTGACCATCTGCATTTCACCAGCAATCTGATTGTTCTGTTTGTGATGAGCATTGGTGCTATCACCGAACCTCATTTTCTGATACCAATGCAGACAGGCTTCCTGATTTTCATGATTATCTTCAATTTTTCAGCAATCCTCCAGACAGTTATGAAAATTCTCAAAAGGGGGTAATTCTCCATGAAAGCAACCATTGCTTCCGGTGCAGAAGAAATTTTTCTTTCTGATACTCAAATACAGATTCTTCAGCAAAGAATCTTATTTCTGATTCTGCATCTGTACCAGCAGAACTATACAGAATTCTATACTAACTGTGCTTGGGGCGTTCCTCTATGGTCTGCGGAACTCATCTCCGGCATAAAAAAAGCACATCCTGATATACTTCTGCATCTGGTACTTCCCCATGAAAAGCAAGCTGAAAAGTGGCCTCTTTCCATGAAAAAACGCTATCTGAAAATTCAGGCTTCTGCCGATACTGCTGAATTTCTCTCCTTTCCGGATGACCGTCAAAGTTTTCTGAAAGCAGACAGATTCATGATTCAGAACAGCCATTTATTATTATTCTACGGAAAACAGGGCTTTCTGAACTATGCTCCGCAATATCGGGAAACCAGCATTGAAACTTATGCAAAATACTTGAATATTCCCATCCGCTATATTTAACATAAATATGCCCCTGCCGTTTCCTGACGACAGGGGTGATATTCTTTTATTCTATCTGACTACTCAGGAACTGCGCCGCTGCATTGACAAGACTTTTCTGCGATTCTGAAATTTTATTTCCTTTTCCGTTATTCAGAAATGCCACTGCTCCGGTCACATCTCCGGAAGAAAGAATCGGCAGACACGCAAGGGAACTCTGTTCCACGCCTTCCACAGCAAAAAACTGACGGTTATCATCTTCGGCGAAATATTGTTTTCTGTTCTCCATAAGTTCTTCAAGTTCCGGAGAAACTCTGCGTTCCTGAAATTCTTTCTTTGTCACTCCGGATGTCGCCACAACATGGTCACGGTCGAATACCACTACCGGACAGCCTGCCAGCTTATACATAATATCCGCCACCTGCGAGGCATTGTGTCCCATTTCGCCAATCACCGAATATTTTTTGAAAATCACTTCGCCGTCACTGCTGGTATAGATTTCTAACGGGTCGCCGTCATTGATAACATTGACACTAAGAATATCACCCTTGCTGGTTCTGATTTTGGTGATTGGCGATGTATTTTCTGAGTTCTTAGTGCCTTGCTTAAAATTTACAGAAGTCTCCTCTGTCTGGATTTCTTCCGGAATGCCTGTTCTTAACAGTTCATCAATATCAGGCTTTAACTGAATATCTATATGGTCAGTGTAAATCATAATCTTATCAACAATGAAATCAATATCCGCTTTGGAGAGCGATTCTTTATTCAGGATATTGTCAAAGACTTCCATTACGGTTCTTGCTGTCCGGTTCAGACTGACTATCATGTTATGCTTTTCTGATGCAAGCTGAATCTGATTTTTCAGTCCCTCAATCCGGAGCGTTAGTTCGTCAATTTGTTCCTGATGGAGTTCTTCAAGCATGTCTTCCCGTTCCGGATGCCTTGCCAAATCTTTCACATGCTGACGGTTTAACAGCTTGATTTCCGTCTTGACATCTTCGACTTGCTGTTCTAACATCTTGATAACATCTTTGCTGGAGGAAGTTTCTTTCTGTTCTTTGTCAATAGATTCCTGCAACTGTTCAAGCATGGATTCTGAATTATCTTTCACTTTCCGGATATAGCTTTTCAGAATCTCATCAAGCATATCTACTCTTGTATGATGAGAAGTGCATTTGCTCAATCCAAATTTGTGATACATTCCACAGCGATAAGCCTGTGCTAAATCTCCACGGCTCATAGAGAACATCGGACTGCCGCAGTCTCCGCAGAAGATATGCCCAGAATAAACATTATCATATTTCTTGACACCTCTATAATTAGAAGTGCTTCTTGTTTTCATTTGCTCCTGCACGTTGGCGAACAGTTTATAATCTACTATCGGAGTGTGATTATTTTCAAATACAAGATGCTCTGTTTCCTGAAGTTTCATATCACCGCCGTTAATTTTCTTCCGGCGATACTTCCTCTGCCGAAGCGTTCCAATGTAGAAATCATTTGTCAAGATATGACTGATAGATACAATACTCCATTCCTCACGGGACTGAACTTTATATTCTTCACCGTTTTCCTCTCTGCGAAGCCGTTCAGTAGTTCTCGGAGTAGGAATATGCTTTTCGGTCAGATACCTTGCAATCTTTTTGTAGCCCCAGCCCTCACTATAAAGCTGAAATATTTCCCTTACCACTGCCGCCGCCGGTTCATCAATGATAAATTTCATAGTCTTGCTATTCGTCATGATGTACCCATAAGGAACGGCACAAATCCATTTTCCTTCTTCCTGCCGATGCTTGATAACTGTCTTGACTTTCTTGGAAGTATCTGTCACAGGCATTTCATTTATCAGAAAGCGGAACTGAATCGCTGTCCAGTCATCAGAAGTCGGATAATCTATTCCGTCACCAATCGAGATAATTCTCATGCCAATATCTCTTAAATCTTCCAGTTCGACAAGTCCTTTGCTGGTTCTTCTCGAAAATCTGGAAAAATCTTTCACAATCAGAATATCATACTCTTTCCGGAATATCTTCTTCCGGAGTGCCTGATAGCTTTCTCTCTGCTCGAATGTGTAGCCGGAACGGTCACGGTCTTCATAGAAATCAAGCGTTGATTCCGGAAATAATCTGCTGACATAATCTGCTATGATGGCTTTCTGATTCTCAATAGATGTGTTATCCTTATCGAGTTCTTCATCTACAGAGATGCGACAGTAGCCGGCGATTTTTAATTCACTGCTCATAAAATTCTCCTTTCTGTCAATGTTGATTGGAATTGATTATATTTTCCATATCATCATTGTATCATACTATCTGTCAAAAGTCAATGGTCAATCTGCACTAAAATCATGTTCCAGATATGTATAGAGTGCAGAAAAATTCTGCACTCTTAGTTCTTAAAGGTTCATAGTCAACAGATTTTCAGTACAGTCGAGCAGGTCATCTTCGCCGGAGAGTAAGAAAGCAACTTTGCACTTCTTGCCAGCATGTTTCTGTTCGAGAATGAGCCGTGTCAGTTCCTTTCGGTCATATTCCTGCTGTTCTTCTTTTGTCATCCACACTTCAATAAAGCCCTTTTCCTGTCTGTCGTAAATCTCCAAATCGACCAACCCCTTTTCATATATTTTTTGAAACAGTTCACTCCTTTCAATAGTATGGTTCAGAATTTTCATGAATATCACATGTCAGAAAATTCTTTTCTAGTTCTGAGAATCAGTTCATCAAGATTGATTTTTCCTCTCGTCCTGCGGACATTGTTCACAGCATCTTTGCGGATTCGTTCGAGTTCTTTTTCGTTTACATGCAGACTGTCCGCCAACAATGCTATCAGCATTTCAACTTCTACGGCGTACCGGAACAGCCCTTTTGAGATTTTTGTGATGCCATCATCACTCGCTTCAGCGATACATTCAGCGAGTTCCGGCACGAGAACTTCTGATTTTTCAGAAATATTTCTTGTCGCAAGGAACAGTTTCAAAGCGGATTCAATCAGTTCAGAACGATTTTCAAATTCGCTTTCTGGTAGATATTTATCACATTCTTTGAGCAAATCCTTGCTGATACTGATCCCTGTTCTGATTTTTTCATTGCTCATTTTCATCAACTTCGCTGAAATTTGACAGCATCTTCATGACGGATTACCCCATTGATTTTCCGTACTTCATTCACACACATAGCTCGGAGCTGATGAAGTGTTTCATCATCAATTTGACAAGATGCCGCCTGCATGTGTGTGGCTGCTCCGACTTCAACTGCCAGTTTGAACAGATTCCGGCTGATTCTTTCTTCTGAACCTTTCACGATTGCATCTACCACAGAGGTCAGGACAGACGGCATATAATTTTCTGAACACGCTGAATTACAGTCCAGATAGCCTGTATAGAATTTTACAGCTTTCTCGATATACTCGCTGGCGGATTTGCAGTTATCCTGTTCCATGTGTGATGCAATCATTGCTTTTGTCTCTGGATAGAGCCAGACTGTATTTCTTTCCTTTTTGCTCATAAATATCGCCCTCCTTTTTTGTAACACGCTTTTGATTGTGCCAATTTGCTGAAATTGGCTTGTTTTGGTAATCAGGTGACCGTATTTGTAACATCTGGATTTTTTACAGCCACCTGATTACACTCTCGAATAATGCCTGTATGCGGTCGGCTTTGCCGTCCGCTGTGACTGCGGCGGTAATGCCGCTTTAACCTGCAACTCTCTATTTGCTATGATTTTTCCTTGATTTTGAGCTATTCTCAATAGCCTGAATCTTCTCTTACTGATTATACGGCTCACAAATCGCTCACGTTGGCTTGTGTGCCGTTTATCGGCATATTAACGGATTACTATGCTTTCTTTTAAACAGGCGGCACAAAACGCCGATATGAGCCTGTGTATTAAAGATTCATTTTCGACTTATCCAGTACAATAACATTCATTGATTTCCCTCCGTTGTCACGGATAGTCGTTGTATTTCTGTTATTATACCGGATGAGAATTTTTTCATCTGCGAGCTGCCGGAGCAGTTGATTCTTTGAAATTGTAAAGTGTTCACCTTGTTCGGTACACAGTTTTCTGACTTCGGAATGTGCCGCATCAGCAAGAAGATAAAATTTTAAGGAATCCTCCATGCCAATATAGCCTTTGCCTCTTGTCATGCTTTGAGTATTTCTATCATCGACATAGCATCTGCCGCTGTCGAGAAGTGTTTTCAATTTCTGAATGAACTTAGCAGTCGGATTTTCATTCTCTGTGATTTCAGAAGTTTCAGAAATATTTTTTATCAGAATCTCATCCAGTCTGGATTTATATTTCTCGGCTGTATCATTGTTCAGGACAGTCTTATCAGAGAGAAACAGGAGCAGAAATTCAAATCCGATTCTGATATGTGCAAGCATTTCCGGTACACGATTGTGAAAGGAAATATTTTCTTGTATCAGTCTGTTCTGAAACTGATTTCTGTTTTCAAGAAACTTATTCTTCAGCAGGAACAGGAAACCATTTTCATCGCAGAGCATTTTTTCTTTCAGCCAGTCTGTATAGGCTTTCATCATTCCGGAGAGAGTTCCGCTTTCCGCAAGCGAAGCATATTTTTCAAATTCCTTGAAATTCATATCATGCTCTTTCAGTTCCAGAGTGAAATATCTTGCACAGCCGGAAACGGAAATCTCTGGTGTATATTCTGCTGTGATAATGGCATTGCCTGTCGGCGGTCTGCTCGTTTGAAGTTCTGCTTTGGTGTTGAGTCTTGCCCTGCCGATTCTGTCTCCATAATATCTTGACAGATTCTGAGCAATGTCTTTCATGTTCTGTTCCTGATAACTGCCGCTTGGATGAAAGTCATCGATACAGGTCAGCACATCTTTCAGATAATAGATATTCGCAAGAATACTGTTTGCTGTGTCATGGAATGACATCGGCAAATCAGCGGAGTGAAATGTTCCAAAGAACGACAGAAGCCATGCAGCGAGTGTAGACTTACCATATCCGGAACGTCCGACCAATGCTGTAATGAACTTCGGTTCACAGCCTGCTGATTTCAGAAAGTGATTCAGCGGAGTGAGAAACACAATCGAAAGCATCGGATACAGAACATGTTCCGGAACGAATCCTTTCTCCAGCAAATCAGCAAGATATATCAGGTTCAAATTATCACATGCTTTTGGAAAATGATAATTTTTCAGCTT
This sequence comes from Oscillospiraceae bacterium, assembly GCA_017430465.1. Classification (GTDB taxonomy): domain Bacteria; phylum Bacillota; class Clostridia; order Oscillospirales; family Ruminococcaceae; genus UBA3855. The sequence continues at coordinate 3,914 of JAFRMZ010000085.1, read as the reverse complement.
GCCTGTCAGTTCAACAGAAAAATTGCTGTTCTCGCATGGCAGAAGATAAAAATATTTGTTTCCGATTCTGTGCCAGCCCGTCTGGAGATAGACTGTTTCTCTTTTTACATTCTCTTTTGTGTTCATGATGGCATGACAGATTTTATTCTGTACGTTGTGCTTCGGCTGAGGCGCACCGAGTGAACCCCATTTGGCAAGCATCCACTTTGCAGCTGTCATTTCTTCAGCTGTTACAGTAACCTCCGGCAATTGTACTCCCGATGAATGAACTGCACTCACACGAAACAGCTTTTTTGCTTCTGTACCGTCATCTTTGGTGATTTCAGCTTTCAGTACCGGAACAAAGTCAGCAAGTTTCACATGCTGTACACCATGTCTGGTCATGACTTCTTCGCAGAGACAGCCGTACTCTGCAAGATAAGGTCGATGATAGATACTTTCATTGACAGAATAAATCTCATTTTCCGTCATAAGGCAACACCTCCGTTTTTGATTCTCTCTCCTATGAAATCCGCCAAACCGCCAAACACAACTCCAGAACGACATAATACACACATTCTACAATGATTGATGTGCCAAACAGTTTTCGCACAAAGAACAGACAATCAACAGACAGACTATATCAAGTATTCAAGCCGTATCTGGGCTCTTGTTTTCTTGTTCGGCAAATTTTTCATAAGAGACAAGAACTGTTCATCAACAATTTTGAATGAAGCAGATTAAAAATTCTTTCCGGAAAGTAATTTTTATTTTATCACTGCACTTGACATTTGTCAATAGAAAATGTATACTATCTCTATAGACTAAACTCGATTCTCTACTGAAAGGATTTCTGAACATGGGCATTTTAGGTAAAGACTTATTTGATATGGATTATGCATTTCTCCGGTTTACAGTATTATTCTCCAACGATGTGATAGAAATTGAAGAACACAGCTATCTGCATGGGGAACTTTTGACTGATTTTCTGAATCTGGATATTTCAGAAATGGAATTATTAATAAAAAAGCTCCGCTCTCTATACGAGAACGGAGAAGAAGAACAATATGCTGCTGTTGAAAAGGAATTGTCAGACTGGATTTTTACAATTCCGCTGTATCGTGACAATGATTACCGCAGAAACTGGCTGGAAGCCAAATCAGAAATGGATACATTTGCAAACTTTGAGGACTATGAACAGCTTTATTCTGATTTAAAAATGCTCGAACGGTATCGCTGGTTCTTGAAAGAAGTATTCCGCAACACTACCTGGAAAGTGGATACTAACAAGTATGCATCACTTGTACTGAATAACGGCATGGACGCATTTACAAGAGGTGTTTCTCTGGGTGCAAATCCTTATCGTGACCCTGTAGATGTTAATATACAGTATGAAATCATGCAGTCACAGGACAGAAAAATCCGTATCTACGAGAAGATGATTTTTGAAAATCTGCTTGATTTCTTCTATGTTGACTTGTTTAAAGCTATCATGAAGAATCATTGTCCGAAATCATGTAAACTGTGCGGAAAGTATTTTCTTCAGGATTCCGGACTTGCCTTTGAATATTGTCAGAACATCGCACCCAGCGAAACAGAAAAGACCTGTCGTGATATAGGTGCAAAGCGGAGTTTCAAGGATAAGGCAAAGAATAATCCGGTATGGGAGATTCATCAGAGAGCATACAAGAAATATTATGCCCGTAAGCACAAGGGCAAAATGACAGATTCAGAGTTTGCACAATGGGTTCTCGAAGCAGAACAGCTTCGTGATGAAATGCTGGAACGCTATGAAAGAAATAACAGTATAGACTTAGACGAGTATCGCAGAACTCTGAACAGCAAATAAGGAGTGCCCATTTTAGACACACCCTTATAAAATTAATTAAAGAAACCATCTGTATCAAAAATGTGGTCTAATTCATCATTATTAACGGCATGAAGCACTTTATTCCTTATAGTACCTTTAGACATATCAAGTCTTTTAAATCGCTCTTTTCCAACAGCATCTCTACTTGCACGAATTAATTGCATTCTTCCAATTTCAGGATTTTCGCTTGCATACTTTGCAAACCCCTTAGCTTTGCCAAGATTATCTTTAAATTCAGGATTATGCGGTTCTAATATATCAATTACATAGCCCGAAATTTCGTCTTTCCTGATAACAATAAAATCAGGATATGTTGGCTTTATTTCATTGTCAATTTCATAAGGAATACAAAGAGCCCATGATGCTCTGGAAGGATTTCGTATCCAGCAAACAAAATCAGGCTGGCGTTCTTCTTCGGCAATTACTCCTTCTTCCCATGAATTTAGTTTTATGACAGCAGTTCCAGTTTTTTCGCCCACAAAAAGATGTGTTTTATATTCTTTTCCATTAGGTTCAGCAGAAACCTGAATAGTTTCAGGCAATCGGAAATTATGCTTACTAACAATATCACCATCTGAAACAATGCTGTCATACTGCTTTCTTATTTTTTCAGATTCAACGTGTGTAATATGCCGGCGATATTTATCATTCAATTCATGAAATTTTGTTTCAGCATAGGAATTTAGTTGATTCATAGATTCTTCATCGGATGTAAAAAGAATCATATCTATTTTGTAGATATTCTGGTCATGCCACGGCATTTCTAAGGTATTCCCGTATGCGGTGCTGATTCCTTCATTTGAGAGTTTTGTTTCAGCAATACGAAGCTGTCTGTCAATATCAGTATCCGTAGTTGTAAAACAATCATGTACTGTATACTCATCAACAGATTTTCCAAATATAGTCATCCCACTTGAAAGGCAGAACAATTTAAAAGATTTGAAAAGCAGCAGAAATAGCATCATCCAAAGAATTGTAATCATGAATATGCATTCTGAGCCAGTGCTTCAAGGTATGCCAGAAATTTTCAATCGGATTCAATTCGGGTGAGTAGGGAGGAAGAAAAATGATTTTTCTGTGATATTTTTCAGCAATCAGATTCAGATGTTCCTTTGAATGAAAAGAAGCATTGTCCATTACGATTACAGTATCTTCATGAAGGCATGGCAAAATCCACTGTTCAAACCAGAATTCAAACAGCGGGGCATCTGTTGTTCCATTGTATTGCATGGGTGCAATGATCTGATCACCCATTTGAGCAGCAATGATATTTGTTCTTTGGAATTTCCTTCCGGGTATGGATTCCATTACTTTTTCTCCGCAAGGGGCGTAGCCATATTCACGATGCAGACACTCATCAATTTCCGATTCATCCACATAAGCTATCTTTTCAGGATCAATATCTTCAATCTTTTCTTGATACTCCTTTACTTTTTCTGGATCCTGTTCTTTGTAATGAATCGTCTTTTTTTTCGTGTGATTTTATTGCGTTTCAGTGCTTTGCTGACTGCCTGATTACAGCATCCGAATTCCTCTGCCATTTCCTGCTGTGTTGCTTCCGGATGCTCTTTCACATATCTCTTCAATCTTTCCGGCTCAATCTTCTTGTAGGTTCGGTTCAATGGTTTATCATTCAGATTTCCTGTTTCCTTTTTCTTTCTCTTCCATTCCGATATTGTGCTTTTTCCTACTCCGAAAATTTCTGCTGTTTCTGCTATTGTGTGCCCTGATTCATGATAGGCTATTGCTGCTTCCCTCAAATCTACACTTTTACTCATAATTCTATTATATCACATCTTCATATCAATTTCAAGTAGGATGACTATAGTAATAGGTTTTGACATTCATTCCATTCTCAGCACACCAGCTCTGTACAGTCATTCCGCTTGCATGCCTGGCTTCAATCTGTTCTGCCCATTCCCGTAGTTTCATCTGCTGTTTCACTGTTGTGACTGCTGTTGTTGTACTCGGTTTCATTACTTTTCCTCCCGTGTCTCATTTACTCCAGCTTACTCCATAGACTAAATTGCATTTTCTCATCTGCTCTATGGAGCTGCTTAGCCTT
>JAFRMZ010000084.1 GCA_017430465.1 Oscillospiraceae bacterium | reverse complement strand
GGAAAAGAAGCCATCAATTCTAATCTTTGTCTGGTGAAAGTCATGCAGAATGCACTTGTCAGTGTCGGACTGCCCGCAGAACTGGTTCAGCTTGTCGAAAAAACAGACAGGGAAACCGCTGCGGATATGATGAAGTTAAACGGCTATCTGGATGTACTCATTCCCAGAGGCGGTGCAGGCCTGATTCAGGCAGTTGTCAAGCAGGCTACTGTTCCGGTTATCGAAACCGGTGCGGGAAACTGCCATGTCTATATTGATGAATCTGCGCTTCCGGAAATGGCTGTCAGCATTGCTGATAATGCCAAGACACAGCGTCCGTCTGTCTGCAATGCGATTGAAACACTCCTGATTCATAAAAATATTGCAGAAAGTATCCTGCCCCAAATCAAGAAAGCATTCGATAATCATGAAGTTATCATTCACGGATGTGAAATTACTAAAAAAATTCTAGGGGACTGCGTGATTCCCGTTACAGAAGAAGATTATTTCAAAGAATACGGCAATTATGAAATCGCTGTCCGTGTTGTGGATTCTGTCGAAGATGCTGTTTCTCATATCCAGAAATACAGCACGAATCATTCAGAAGCTATTGTTACGCAGAATATGAACAGTGCAGAATATTTCCTGAATCATGTCAATTCCGCAGCGGTTTATGTGAATGCTTCCACCAGATTCACTGACGGGGAAGAATTCGGCTTCGGTGCAGAAATTGGTATTTCTACCCAGAAACTTCACGCAAGAGGGCCTATGGGTCTGCTCGCACTGACAACAACACAGTACAGAATTACCGGAAACGGCCAAATCAGAGGGTAATAATATTTTATGAAAAGAGAAATCCATGATTTGCTTCGTAATTTAGTGGATGATTCTGAACTTCCGCCCTCTCCGGAAATCGCCGTCAGCGAGGAATCCCGTCAGAAAGTGGATGCCATTGTGGAAAAAATGAACCGTGAACAGGGTTCTGCACCAAAAGCTCCAAAACCTGTCTATAATGCACCGCCGACAAGAAAACGTCCGCCAGTAGTCGCCCCCGACCCCGTCAGCCATTTTTCAGAAGAACCTTCTCAAAATCCGGTTGTCCGGATGCATGACAGACTTCTTGGCGATGCCCTTCCTCAGCCGGATTTCCAGAGAAAACCAGTTTCCAAAACAGAACAGAAACATAAAAAATCAAAACATAAAAAACGCAGAAAAGCTAAAACAGATGCGATTCCGGAACAGGAAAATCCGAAAAATAAGTTTCATATCGAAATCAAAGACGAACTTCCGCCGGATGTCCCCAGAGATACCACCATCGCCGACCGCCTGAAACAGGAAAAATTAGAAGCGGTTCTGGCTGCAACGCCTCCACGGACTCCTGAACAAATCCGGAAAGAAAAAATCCGCAGACGTGCCGAAGAAATCCACCGAAAAATGAAACAGGCCGTTCTGCCTCCTGCCCCCCTTCCGGAACAGGAAATATCTGAACCGGAAGAAGAAATTCCAGCATGGGAAGATGCACTTTCAGAATTTTCCCGCATTGCCGAAAATGAAAATTCTGCACAGCTTAAATTTCTGCGTGAAACTGAAAGTCCGGACCTTCCGGCTTTATCAGATATGCCGGAAATTCCGGCTACATCCGGAGAAGATGCAGGATTGCAGGAAATGTCAGAAGAACTCGGTGATGTGACACTCGAAGAAACAGAAACGGTTGATGCTGAAATTTCAAAATCTTCGCATTCCAAAAAATCCGGAAAGAAAAAATCTAAAAAGTCTGAAAAATCACGGAAAGCAAAGAAAAATCAAAAAAAGACAAAAAAAAGCTTTATCGGAAAAATTTCCGCTTTCTGGGAGAAAATTTTCACCCGTGATACGGCACAGATGAAAACTTCACCCCCAAAGGAAAAACTTTCACCCGTTCCGGAAAAAACAGAACCTGAAGAAGAACAAGTGTTCTATCAGCCTCCGGAAAAAGTGACTGAAGTACACATGCAGACACAACAGCCGGAGGAAGAACAGAAAATGAATCTGGATTTCAGTGTGACTGCTACATTCAGAACGGTTTCCATGCCCGCCGTGAAAGCAAAGGAAAAAAAGAAAGTTCCAGTTTCCAAAAAGAAACGAAAAAAACAGCATAAGGAGATTTGATAGCTATGAGAATTCTGGTTGCCGGATTAGGTTTAATCGGCGGTTCGCTTTGTAAGGCGATTCACGCTTATACTGACCATGCCGTCTGCGGATGGAACAGAACTAAGGCAGTCGCTGAAAAAGCCCTCGCTGAACATGTCATTGACGAAATCGCCGGAGATGACTGCTCTGGCTTTGACATGATTATTACTTCACTGTATCCGGAACTGACAAGAAAATGGGTCAGAAATCATATCGGAACAATGCAGAAAAATACAATTGTTCTGGATGTCACCGGCGTAAAAACTGACCTCCCAAAGGAAATGACAGAACTTTGTTCCGGTTATGGTGTGCATTATCTAAGTACGCATCCTATGGCCGGTAAAGAAAGAGCCGGCTTTGATGTCTCCGATGAGAATTTGTTTCAGGGTGCAAATTTTATCATGACCCCTCTCCCCGAAACACCAAAATCTATTATTGCACAGGTGCAGAATTTTGCACATCAGGTAGGTTTCCGGAAGTTTGTCATCACAACGCCGGAAATGCATGACAGAATGATTGCCTATACTTCTCAGCTTGCACATGTGGTATCAAGTTCCTATGTGCAAAGCCCCGAAATTCAGTTTGAAAGTGGTTTTTCAGGCGGAAGCTTTCAGGATATGACCCGTATCGCAACAATGAATGAGGATATGTGGGCAGATTTGTTCATGGAAAATCAGGAAAGCCTGTCTTATGAACTGGATATTCTGATTCAGCATTTGCAGGAGTATCAGAAAGCCCTTGCCAATAAAGACAGAGAGGCTGTTTATGCGCTTATTCGTGACGGCAGACTTCGCAAAGAACAAAATCTTACAAACAGAAGAAATTCCCCCTCGGTCATCGACCTCACCAAGAAAGAGAGTAACTCATGAATAAAGGGAAGACAAAAGCAGTTGTCACAACTGTTGTGATTGCACTGGCAGTACTGTTTGTCGGCACAAGTGCTACTACCGTTGTTCCGGCAGGTCATACCGGTGTTGTCGTGACACTCGGACAGGTTTCGCAGAACGTCCTGAGCGAAGGATTTCACTTTAAAGCACCGTTTATTCAGAACGTGCAGAATATATCGAATAAAATTCAGGTTTATGAAGCACCTGCATCAGCAGTTTCGAAGGACTTGCAGACTGTCAGCAGTACGATTGCAGTCAATTACAGACTGGTTTCCAACATGTCGGCGCAGATGTATCAGAATGTCGGTACGGATTATCAAACTGTCTTAATCACGCCCGTTGTACAGGAATGTATGAAAGCCGCAACAGCAAAATATACTGCGGAAGAACTGATTACAAAACGCACCGCAGTCGGCGATGAAGTCAAAACTGAACTGGATACGAAACTGAATGATTACGGAATCTATATCGAAAAGTTTAATATCGTCAATTTTGATTTCTCTGCTGAATTCAATGCCGCTATTGAAGCAAAACAGGTCGCTGAACAGAATCTTATCAAGACGCAGACCGAACAGAAACAGCAGATTGTCATCGCTGAAGCTGAAGCCAAAAAGAAAGTTATCGCTGCCAATGCCGAAGCCGAAGCCATCCGTGCGAAAGCTGAAGCACAGGCCGATGCCAATAAGAAAATTGAAGAATCTCTTTCCAATAAAGTCCTGATGTATAATCAGATTGAAAAATGGGACGGTGTCATGCCGAAGGTCACCAGCGGAAATAACGGTTCTCTCATGATTGATGTCCCTATTGAGGAAAATAATAGCAATATACCGAATAACGAAGAATAAAAATCATGCAGAATCTTGATTTTTCAGATATTTCTTTCTGTGGCAGAATCGCTTATGCAAACTGCTGTATTGAAGAATATATCACCGAACAGGGCGATTCTCCCGAAAACTGGAAAATCCTGCTTCACTTGCTCTGGGCATTTCCGGAAGCAGAATCTATGCTGGCATATTGGGTGATTATGACCGACAGGCTTCCCGAAGTGATACTGAATTATGATGCCTATCATTCCAGGGACTGGATTGGACAAAGAGAATTCGGAAACGAAGTCACGGAAGAAGAATTCTATACGCTTCACAAGCTGTATGCTGAAAGCCCTCTGACAAAATTTATCAATGAAGCTGTCTGGCATATTACAAACATGTGCGGACAGGAAACAGACGGCAGTCACAAAGAAGCAGAAATGATTATGCATCAGGAGCTGACTCCGTTGTTCAGGGAAAATCTGAAAAAACTTCCTGATATAGAAGCTTTCAGGATTTTTTCGATTTCCCGTGATGTATGGGACAGATTTCACACAAGAGATGAAATCAGGCTGAAATTTCTCGAAAATCCGGATTTTCAGAGAAAATAAAATTTATATTTCATTATCAGAAAGGCAGGAAAGATTATGAGCACTATTTTTGAAATCAACAAGAACTTGATTGAAACCCGTCTCGAAACGGGACTCGAAACCCTCCGGAAATATTATACCGTGACAGAACGCACCGTTCCGGAAGAATTCAGAAAAATGGATATTCAGAACATGCATTTTGAAGTTCAGCAGTACGATGTTGCAGGTGTCGGCAATCTTCTCCTGATGAAATGCACTGATTCCGAAATTTTCCAGATGGACAGCTTTGTACTGACTCCCTATTTCAAGAATCTGCCTCTGTTCACAACGGATTATATGTATAACGGCGAAAACAGAAGCTATATAAACGAAATCTATGATGTTGTGGATTATCAGGATGCGCTATATCTCAGCTATATTGAGAAATTCAAAGCAAATGACCAGAAACATACGGAACTCCGCAATATGCCCCCTCATCCCGGCTGGTATGATGCCATCCGTCCGGTATGCACTGCCAAACTCACCAAACCCGTTGATGATGACGAAAATATGCAGATATTCGCCGAACATCTCGCCACATTCATCGAAATGGAACAGAATACCCCCGCTTTCTCCGAGAAAGAGGCTTATCAGAAAAAATGGAAATGCAATAAAGATTACGCCGACAGACTCGTAGAAGAAGGCGGTATCTCAACAGATGTATTCAAGAAAGCACTTGGTGCAGAAACTGCAAAAAGATTTTTCAGTCAGGTGTTCTTCGGAACAGAATTATATAAGAATTAATTTAAAAAATTCTGAAAAAACACTTGACAAATGATTTTAAATATGCTATAATAACAAAGTCGTGAATAAAACGTATTCTTAAGACAGCCGGTGAGTTCGCTCGTAAATCCGGCCGAGGAGTGCAGATGTCTGATTTTTTATCAAGATTTTTATGCTCTCCTGTACGTCAGGAGAGCTTTTCTGTTCTCCGTATCACAATAATTCTGCGGAGGTGAATATTAATGCCAAGTGCAAAGGTTCTCGAAACCAAACAGGCCAGAGTAGAAGAATTAGCTGAACTGCTCAAGAACAGCGTTTCTGTTGTTCTCGTTGATTACAAGGGCATTACTGTAGAACAGGATACTCAGCTCAGAAAGAATCTGAGAGAAGCAAATGTAAAGTATTTCGTTGAGAAGAATACTCTCCTTAAGAGAGCATTCAACGCAAACGGTGTTACTGATTTTGACGATGTTCTGAACGGTACAACTGCAATTGCAGTTTCTGCTGATGACCAGACAGCTCCGGCTCGTATTCTGGGTGAATTTGCTGAAAAGTCCGAAAACTTCACACTGAAGGCCGGTGCGGTAGAAGGCGAATTCTATGACGCAGCTAAAATCATGGCTCTGTCCAAGATTCCGTCCAAGGATGTTCTGCTTGCTCAGCTCGTTGGCTCTTTACAAGGCCCGATTCAGAAGCTGGCTGCTCTGTTGCAGGCTGTTGTGGACAAAAATGGCGAAGCTGCATAAGATTTGCAGCATAGCAATCACAAGTTAATTATTTTTTGAAAATTTTTTGAAAAGGAGTTTTTTATCATGGCATCTGAAAAGACACAGAAATTTATTGAAGATATTAAGGCTCTCTCCGTTCTGGAACTCGCAGAACTGGTTGAAGCTATTCAGGAAGAATTCGGCGTAACAGCAGCCGTTGCAGCAGCTCCCGCAGCAGGCGGCGCAGGCGCAGCAGCAGAAGAAAAGACCGAATTTGATGTTGTTCTCGCATCCTTTGGCGATAAGAAGATGGGCGTTATCAAGGCTGTCAAGGACGTTCTCGGTCTCGGTCTGAAGGAAGCTAAGGAAGTTGTAGAAGGCGCACCGAAGACCCTGAAGGAAGGCGTTTCTAAGGCTGAAGCTGAAGAACTCAAGGCTAAGCTGGAAGAAGCTGGCGCAACAATCGAAATCAAGTAAGTTTTACTTACAAGGATATAAAAAGCGGAAACGAGAAACGTTTCCGCTTTTTTCTGTTATGCTGTCAGGGCATGGGTCAGAAGAAGAAAAGCTGTCCCCGGAATTCCCAGAAAAATACTCGTCAGCAGATTCACTGTGCAGAGTTCCGGTGCAAAACCAATGGCTTCTCCATAAAAATGCAGAAGAAACAGTACTGTCAGACCGGTTATGCTCCCAAGCAGAAACGTCCGGACGGGTTTCTGTCTTTTTATGTAGAAGAAAAACAGAATCAGCAGACAGATTCCCCACAGTATCCAGTAAAGATAGTTCCGGAAAAACAGCATGAAAGTCCTCCTTACAGCATGATATAGGCAATTGCAAGCAGAAGCTCCGGCTCTGCCCCTTCTTTGTAAAGCAGATACAGCAAGGCTAACAGAGCTAGTTTTTCACCGTCCCAGCTTGTCAGAAGATGCTGTAAATCTTCGGAAAAATGCAGATTCTGTAATATATCCGGTTTCGGAACGGCTGAAACAGACGGTTTCGGAGGAGGAGACACCGCCGGCGGAGGAGGCGGAGGCATCGGGACAGCCCTGCGCTGCATCTCCCGTGAACGCCGGATTGCATCCTGACGCATTGCATCAAAATTCTGCTGCGGAGTCTGTGCCATGCCTTCTCACCTCTGAAAAGTTATAATAAATTCTGTAACATGCCGGAAGCCTGCAATTGTTTCCAGATATGCCATAGTTTCAACAGCCGGACAGCTTTGTCAAGCCGGATTTGTCTGCTCTGCCCCAGATGCGGACGAAGTGCCAGAAGCAAAGCGGTGTTTTTATCGGTTTCTGGCTGATGAAGCAGTTCGCCGGCTTTCAGCAAAAGTCCGGGGTCGAAGTTCGGAAAATGAATTTCGGTATCTGAGGCCGAAGCCTCCGCACTGTCCGGCGAAGCGGTTTCCGGAGAGGAAACGGGTATTTCTCCGGATTTGAACATCTGCGCCAGTTCCGAAATCTGTTTCATGCTTTCTGGGTCGGAAAGCAGTTCCTGCATTTTGCCGAACAGATTTTCCATTACTTTCCGCCTGTCAGTTTCTGATACAAGGCTTTGGCCTGCGGTGTGCTCATGATTTTATCAATCATCTGCGGATTTTTTACAGCCTGCTGGAATTTGTTTGCTTCTGCCGGCGACATGTTTTTCAGGGCACTGTCAAATTTTCCGGCTTCCAGTTCCTGCCGGAGCTGTTCCGGCGGTACACCCAGTTTCCGGCTGACTGCCTGCAATAATCCGTTCAGATTCTGAATAGAAGAATTATCCATAAAAAAACACCTTTCTTTCAAAAAATCTTTCTGCAAAACTGTATTGTAATTTCTGACAGTTTGTGTTATAATAAAATAGATTCCTGATGAATTTCTGATTAAGGAGGTTTTGCATTTGAAAATTATTGTTCTTTCTGATACGCACGGCGATTACAGAGTTTTGCAGAAAATTGCATTTCTGCATCAGGAGGCCGATATGTTCATTCATCTTGGCGATGGAGAAAGAGAACTGTATCAGCTTTTTACTTCCCAGCCGTGGGCGGAACAGAAATTTCACTGCCTGAAAGGCAACTGTGATTATAATCAGGATGTGAAAATCTATCGTACCCTGACACTGGATTTGCCCTATGGACATCGGATTTTTGCGGCACACGGAGATTATTTTCAGGTCAAGTTCGGCACAGCCAGAATTGTGCATGAAGCAAGAGAAAATCAGGCAGATATTGTCCTTTACGGACATACACATATCAGTGATTGCCGTTATGAAGACGGCTTATATATTCTCAATCCCGGAAGCCTGAGTCTCCCTCGTGACGGCAAACGTCCCAGCTATGCACTGATTGATGTTTCTGAAAAAGGAATTCTGCCGAATCTGGTTTTTCTGTAAACCGCCGTTCTGTATAGTATATGCAGTCTGATTTCAAAAATTGCCGTTCTGGAGATGAAGTTTCTTGAAAAAACAAAGCAGTGAAAAATACACACTGGCTTTCGGATTAGGTTTTCTGAGCCTGTTTGTTGTATTATTACCGCTATTATGCATGGATAAGGGGTATTTTATTTACTATGGAGATTTTGTAGCACAGCAACTGCCGTTTTATCAGCTAGCAAATGATGCTGTCCGTGACGGTGGTTTGTTCGGCTGGAATTGGTATACCGATTTAGGAAGCAGTTTTCTCGGTTCGTATGCGTTTTATCTGGCCGGCAGTCCGTTTTTCTGGCTGACAGTTCTCCTGCCGGAACAATGGGTATTATATGCCGTTCCGTGGCTGTTATGCCTCAAACATGGTCTGGCCTCACTGACAGCCTATGCGTATATCCGGAAATTTGTAAAAAATCCGGATAGCGCAGTCATCGGCGGTTTGCTGTATGCCTTTTCCGGATTCCAGATATTTAATATCTTTTTTAATCATTTTCAGGATGTGACTGCGCTGTTTCCCCTGATGCTGATTGCAATGGAAGAAGTAATCAATCATAACCGGCGAGGCTGGTTTGCAGGGATTGTCGCTGTTATGGCAATGCTGAATTATTTCTTCTTCGCCGGACAGGCCGTGTTCCTGATATTGTATTTTATTATCCGGTGCAGATGTCAGGATTTTCATATCAGCCTGAAAAAATTTCTTGCACTGGCAATAGAGGCCGTTATCGGTGTATGCATCGCATGTGTGATACTTGTGCCGGCTGCACTGGCGGTGATTCTGAATGACAGAGTTTCGTCATATCTGTTCGGACAAAATATAATATTATATTCTGATAAAACCAGAATTTTACGCATTATTCAGAGCTTTTTCATGATACCTGACCCGCCTGCAAGAACTAATCTGCTTCAGAGCGATTATGCAAAATGGGCTTCTATCGGAGGGTATCTGCCAGTGTTTTCCATGACTGGCGTGATTGCCTTCATAAGCCGGAAAAAAAATCACTGGGCAAGCATGATTGTTTATATCTGTATTCTGTGCGCCTTTGTTCCGGTGCTGAACAGTTCGTTCTATATGCTGAATGCCTCTTATTATGCAAGATGGTATTACATGCCGATTCTGATTATGGCCATGATGACGGCTTATGTACTGGACAATCAGGAATGCGACTGGAAAAACGGCCTGAAAATTTCGGCCGTGATGCTGGGTATTTTCGGTGTGATAGCACTTTTACCTACTAAAGAGGATGACGGAAAAATTCAGTTTTTGAAATTTGCACTGATTCCCGCTTATTTTCTGGTACAGTGGGGGATAAGTGCCCTCAATCTGACAGGAGCATATTATTTATATCATCTGCGGAAGAAAAGAAAATTCATCTGGAAAAATGCGGTTCTTCTAACTTCTGTGGCATGTGTGGCATGTACCGGAACAATTGTATATTTCGGAAAAGCCATCGGAACAGACAGCCGGAAATATATAGAAACCGCCGTTCATGGCAAAGAAAAAATGGATATTTCTTATGATACGGATGAAGATGATTATTTTCGTGTGGATATTTCCAAAGATTATGATAATTATCCTATGTTCTGGAAATTGTCAAGCATGAGATGCTTTCAGAGCGTTGTCAGTCCGTCTATCATGAATTTTTATCAGAATATCGGCATTGAACGGGATGTGGCTTCCCGTGCCGAACCGGAACACTATACACTCCGGGGCTTGTTTTCTGTAAAATATTATTTTGATAAGATTCAGGAAAATTCCGAAGAAGAAAAACAGGAACTCCCGTTGCCCGGTTTTGTTTATGCCAAAACAGCAAATGGATTTGAAATCTATCAAAATAATTATTTTATCCCGATTGGCTTTGCGTATGATGCCTGCATAGAAGAAGAAATCTGGAATCAGGAAGCGGATAATATCAAAGAAAAATCACTTATCCATGCACTGGTGCTCACCTCAGAACAGATTCAGAAATATCAGGACATTATGACAGAAATTCAGAATCCAAAATCGCTTTCTTTGTCCCGTGATTCTTATCTGAAAGCCTGCCAAAAACATGCATCGGAAGCCTGTTATGATTTTGTTTATGATTCCAAAGGCTTTTCCGCAAAAATAGAACTTGAAAATCCGAAACTTGTATTTTTCAGCATTCCTTATGATGACGGCTGGTCAGCCGAAATTAACGGGAAATCTGTCGAAATCGAAAAGGTCAGCGGAGGATTCATGGCTGTCCGGTGCGAAGCCGGACAAAATGAAATTACATTTTCTTATCATCTTTCCGGTCTGAAAATCGGAGTCGGCATCACGCTTGCCGGAATTCTGATGCTGATTTTATACCTGATATTCGGAAAGAAGTTGTTCACCGATAAGCCGGATTCTCAAAATTATGATTATCTCTCCGGAGTAAGGGCATCTGATGCCTATATTGCTCATCTCAAATATATTGAAAATTCTGAAAGGAGTACTGAAACCCATGAATACCAATCATCTGAATGAAACCAAACTGGAAAGCGAAGAAATCTATCACGGCAGAATTCTGCATATTGAAAAAGATAAAGTACAGTTGGAAGACGGTTCGGAAGCTGACCGTGAAGTTGTGCGTCATCCGGGCGGTGTGTGCGTTCTGGCTCTGACAGAAAAACAGGAAATCCTGTTCGTCCGTCAGTTCCGCTATCCGCACAGTGCGGTAACGCTGGAACTTCCGGCCGGAAAACTCGAATACGGCGAAAATCCGGAAGAATGCGGAAAACGTGAACTGCTCGAAGAATGCGGATGCACTGCCGATGAGTTCACCTATCTGGGAAAACTGTTTCCGACACCTGCCTATTGCAGTGAAGTTATCCGGATGTATCTCGCCAAAGGCCTGCATTACGGTGAACAGAATCTCGATAATGACGAGTTCCTTGATGTCGAGAAAATTCCGTTTGACCAAGCGGTCAGCCTGATACTTTCTGATAAAGTTCCGGATTCCAAAACTCAGATAGCCGTATTGAAATATGCAGTCATGAAAGCGCAGAATCAGGCATAAAAAAACAGGAACGTTTTCGGCGTTCCTGCATAAGATAAGAGAAGCTGACTTATACCTCTTTGGTAGATGCCTGTTCTTCTGCCTCAGTAAGTGCAAGATAATTCTGATAGGCATCCAGAATTTTTTCTTCAATCATTTTGCGGGCATCCGGCTGAATGGGATGTACAATATCTCGGAATACCCCGTTTTCGTCCCGCCGGCTGGGCATGGCAATGAATAAGCGGGAATCGCCCTGCACGACTTTGATGTCATGAACCGCAAGCATGTTATCCAGTGTAATGGAGACGACAGCACGCAGACGGCCTTCAGTGATGAGTTTTCGGATTTTGATGTCTGTGATTTCCATAATGTTTATGACCTCCTTAATCATGGAAACTGCTTTTTGAAAAAAGATTCTGATTTTGTATAATGAATTCTTTGCAGGAACATACTTTCAGGAAAGAATTGACAATTGTAACCAAAAAGCAGTATAAGAATAGTATAAACGCAATTTGTGTACTAAATAAGAAGAAATTAGGTGTATTTTATGAACAAATCAATTTTAGATGAAAAAAAGCATATTCACTTTATCGGAATCGGCGGAAGCGGTATGTATCCGCTGGCACAGATTCTCCATTCCAAGGGATTTTATCTGACCGGTTCAGACAATAACGAGACAGAAACCCTTCAGGCTGTCCGCAATATGGGAATTCCTGTCATGTTCGGACAGAGAGCCGAAAATATCGAAGGTGCTGACCTGATTGTGCATACTGCTGCTATTATGGCAGATAATCCTGAACTTATTGCTGCAAAGGCTTCCGGTGTGCCCGTACTCGAACGGAGCGAATTATTAGGTATTGTCAGCAGTTGGTATCAGAATGCAGTATGTGTGTCCGGTACACACGGAAAAACAACCACCACATCCATGCTTGCACAGATTCTGCATGATGCCGGTGTGGATTTGTCCGCATTTATCGGCGGAAAACTCCCCTGTATCGGCGGAAGCGGATGCGCCGGCACAAGTGATATTTTTGTCTGCGAATCCTGCGAATTTGTTGATACGTTTCTGAAACTCTATCCGGATACTGCGGTTATCCTGAATATTGATGCCGACCATCTGGATTATTTCAAGACAGTGGATAATATTATAAAATCTTTTCATAAATTCTGCGAACTCACAACAAAAACTATTATCTATAACGGCGATGATGCCAATACCTGCAAAGCCGTGGAAGGCATCTCCGGAAAAGAAATGATTTCCTTCGGTTACGGAGAAAATAATAAATATCGTGCTGTCAATCCGGAACATCTCGGCGGTCAGATGTCCTATACAGTTCTGAAAAACGGTCAGACACTCGGTCAGATTGTGATTCAAGTCCCCGGTGAACATAATATTCTGAATTCTCTTTCCGCAGTAGCCGTATGCGATAACCTCGGACTGCCGTTTGAACAGATTCAGAACGGCTTGAGAGCTTTTCACGGCGCAGGAAGAAGATTTGAAATCAAAGGCGAAGTGAACGGTGTCACCATTGCGGACGATTATGCACATCATCCTACAGAACTGACGGCAACCCTCAAAGCCGCCAGAGAAATGCCTTATAAGCGTATCTGGGCAGTGTTCCAGCCGTTCACATTTTCCAGAACTGCCCAGCATCTTGAAGAATTTGCCGAAGCACTCAGCATTGCAGATATTGCCGTCTTAACGGATATTATGGGCTCAAGAGAGAAAAATACTTGGAATATTTATACCAGAAATCTTGCCGAAATCATGAATCAGGAAAAAACAGTCTGGTTTCCGCAGGATGAATCCGCAGAATACACGGACGAACGCAAATATCAGAATTTTGAGGATGTCTGCCGGTATGTGACAGAACATGTCCAATCTGGTGATTTGGTGCTGACTATGGGCTGTGGCGATATTAACAAAGTCGCCAAGATGATTCTCGAAAAATTAAAGGAGAATCAGCATGAATAATCAGCGGGCAGAAGATATTCTGGAGTTTGTACAGAAATGCATCCGTCAGAATGGGATTGCCCCTTCTGTCCGTGAAATTCGGGAAGCTGTCGGCGTGAGCTCTACTTCTACGATACACCGCTATCTGCATCAGCTCGAAAAAGACGGAAAATTACAGATTTCGTCCGGAAAAAAACGTGCTATTTTTGTATCTTCCTCCGTTCCGGAAGGAATTCCGGTCATCGGAGGCATTCAGGAAAATTCTGATACACTGGATACATGTAATATTATCCGTTACTATAATTTTCTTTCAGAACAAAAGCACCGGCATCCGCTGTTTGCTTTTTGTCTTGAAAAAGAATATCCAGAATTTCATTTTCTGAAAGGGGATATGCTCATCGTGGAAAAAAATGATGTACAGCAGTACGGAAAAATTACCGTTTTCCTGAACGAATCCGGAGAACTCAGACTGACCGGCCGTGAACTGCCTGACGGCTACAGAGCTGTCGGAACAGTGATTACTATCATACGGCATTGCTGAACGAACAGGAGATGAATTGATTATGATGAATAAAGTAAAAGTCGTTATCTGCGGAAAAGATTATGTCATGCAGACCGCAGAAGCCCCTAATTATGTTTACGGACTTGCAAGAACACTCGAAAATAAAATTACAGATTCCATGGACAGACTCGGCGTTTCACAGTATAATGCAGCAATCATGGCCGCACTGTCCGCACTGGATGACTTGAATAAATCTAACAAGCGTCTGGAAGAAATTTCTGCTCAGACAAAAGAATATGTGGATGAGGCCGGCCGTGCCCGCCTCGAACGTGATGCCGCACTCAAAGAAATGGAAGTCATGCGTTCCAAAATCGAACAGCTTGAGAATTCTTTAAAACTTAAACGGCTCGCAGAAAGTATTAATCAAAATGGCAAATCCTGAAATCTTAGCCCCCGCAGGCAGTATGGAAACATTAATTACCGCACTTCGTTGCGGCGCAGATGCTGTCTATATCGGGGCAAAAGCCTACTCTGCCCGCAGCAGTGCCGTCAATTTCGATTTGCCGGAACTGAAACACGCTTCGGAACTCTGTCATCTGTACGGTGCAAAACTGCATCTTGCTGTCAATACGCTTCTGACAGACAAGGAACTGCCGGAGTTTCAGGAATTTATCTGCAAAGTCGCCGAATCCGGCATTGATGCATGTATTGTGCAGGATTTGGGCGTTCTGAAAATGATAAAAAATATAATTCCAGATATGCCGGTTCATGCTTCCACTCAGATGAGTATCCATAATGCAGAAGGCGCATTGCAGGCAAAAGCCCTCGGATGTTCCCGAATTGTTGCCGCCCGTGAAATGTCGCTTGAAGATTTGAAAGCAGTATGTGCACTTTCTGTCGAAACAGAAGTTTTTGTGCATGGTGCGCTGTGTATGTCAGTTTCAGGACAGTGCAGTTTTTCCGCTGTTGCCGGCGGAAGAAGTGCTAATCGAGGACAGTGTGCACAGGCCTGCCGTCTGCCATGGAAAACCCCTTCCGGAAAGAATCCGTCTGCATTGTCCCTCAAAGATTTGAGCCTTGCTGAACATGTGCAGGAACTTAAAAAAATCGGTGTGGATTCGTTCAAAATCGAAGGCAGAATGAAACGTCCGGAGTATGTCGCTGCTGCGGTAACTGCCATCAAAATGGCTCTGGACGGCTGTCAGCCTGATATGGAAACGCTTCAGGCAGTCTTTTCCCGAAGCGGTTTTACAGACGGCTATTTTACTGGAAATCGGAAGAATATGTTCGGCTATCGCCGGAAAGAAGATGTCCTCGCCGGTCAGAAAGTATTTAAAGAAATTCAGGCGGGCTATGACAAAGAAAGAACCGTCACAGCACTAGATTTCTCTATGAAACTCCAAAAAAATCAGCCGTCTTTGCTGACAGTTTCGGACGGAGAGGGAAATAAAATAA
Organism: Oscillospiraceae bacterium; assembly: GCA_017430465.1. Lineage (GTDB taxonomy): Bacteria > Bacillota > Clostridia > Oscillospirales > Ruminococcaceae > UBA3855. The sequence goes on along the minus strand of JAFRMZ010000084.1, from coordinate 8,723 downwards.
CAGTTTCCGGCGATATTCCGGAAACTGCCCTGAAAGCACCTCTCAATCCGGAAATGCTCCGGAAAAGTATGCAGAAATTAGGAGATACTATTTATTTCTGCCGGAATGTGGCGTTAGAAAATCCGGACGGACTGATTTTGTCAGCATCGCAGTGCAATGCGCTCAGACGAAATTCAGCCGAAGCCATGAATCAGCAACGTATCCGGAACAATACACCAGTATATGAAGTGCATCCGGAAACAGAATTTCATCCGGAAACACGCAAGGATTCCGCTGTCAGAAACAGACTGCATATCCGCAATCTCTCCCAGATGCAGGGAATTTCCGGAGAAATCCTATGTCTGCCGGTATCACTTGCGCAGAACTGCAAGCCGGAATTGTCGTATTATATCGAAGCCCCCCGAATTATCCGGAATGAAAAAAAATATGCGCAGAAACTGCATGAATTATATCAGAAAGGTTATCGGCATCTGATTTGTCATAATCTTGCAGATGTCAGAATCGGCCGGCATGTCGGCATGACTCTGCACGGCGGATTCGGCCTGAACTGCACCAATTCCGTCACGGCGCAGAGCCTCGAAGAACAGGGCTTGCAGGATGTTACACTTTCCTATGAGCTATCCGCCAAAAGCCTGAATGCGCTTGCCGGATGTGTTTCCGGCGGTGCATTTGTCTATGGTCGTCTTCCGATGATGCTGTTCCGTGTATGTCCGATAAAATCGCAGGATGGCTGTCACCGCCGTAACTGCATGATGACTGACCGCACCGGCAGAAAATTTCCTCTGTTATGCAGTCAGGAATATGATTATATTGAAATGCTGAATTCTGAAATTCTGTGGATTGCTGATAAATTACAGGAGTTTTCTGCACTGGTATATCGGGATTTCTACTTCACAGAAGAATCACCGGAACAAATCAGACGGATTCTGCATGATTATAAAAACTATTCCGGAACTGTTCCGGAAAAACGCACAAACGGCTTATATTTTAAAGGAGGTCTGCGCTGATGCAGTTATTTTTCAAGAAACTCAAAGAAAATGCGATTCTGCCGACAAGAGCAACGGCTTATAGTGCCGGTGCGGATTTATACGCCTGTCTGGATGAACCTGTTGTGATAAAGCCCGGCGAAACAGTTATGATTCCGTTCGGAATTGCCTGTCAGCCGTCCGATGCCGGAACAGTGATTCTGATTTTTCCACGTTCCGGACTGGCTTCCCAAAGCGGCATTGCACTGGCAAATGCTGTCGGTGTTGTCGACAGCGATTACAGAGGAGAATGGAAAGCCCCTCTGCATAACAGCAGTCAGCAGGATTTTATTGTCGAACATGGCATGAGGATTGCGCAGGCTGTCCTGATGCCTGTCCCTTTTCCGGAAATTCTGGAGACAGATACCCTCAGCGAAACAGAAAGAGGGACATCCGGTTTCGGGTCAAGCGGTGTGAAATAAGATATTTTGAATCATAAAAAGGAGAATCTGCAATGAAACAAGGACTTCTGATGTTTGCTGTCCTGCTTGCTTCGGTAGTGGTCGGCAGTCTGATAGGCGATTTTTCAAGAGGGGTTTCCAGCATCGTATGGCTGGGGAAAATTTTTGAAGTCGGTATTGATGCGTTTACCTTGAATCTGAAAATATTTGAAATTACACTCGGATTCCAGATTCATGTATGTGTTTCGGAAATTCTGATGATTATTGTCGGACTGATGTGTTATCCCAAACTGAAAGGCGCACTTGGACTGTAAAAAAAATTCTCTCCGGATACATAAAAAAATCCGGAAAAAGCTTGTTTTCTGCTGAAAGTCATGCTATAATAAATATCAGAGATAGATTTTTTGGAACAAAAGGAGAAGAAAACATGTTTACGAAAGATATTGGCATTGATTTGGGTACAGCAAATACACTGGTATACATGCGTGGAAAAGGAATCGTTCTGCGTGAACCATCCGTTGTGGCCGTCAATACCAGAACCGAAAAAGCCCGTTATGTCGGAAAGGATGCCAAACAGGTCATCGGCCGTACGCCTGGTTCGATTGTGGCAGTCAGACCGCTTCGGGAAGGCGTTATCGCCGATTTCGACTTGACAGTTACAATGCTTCAGGAATTTATCCGGAAAGCTATGAAAGGACATATTTTCGCCAAAGCAAGAGTGACTATCTGCATTCCGTCAGGCGTAACGCCGGTCGAGAGAAATGCTGTCCGTGAAGTTACCGAGAGCGCAGGTGTTCGGCAGGTGTTTATCATTGAAGAACCAATGGCCGCAGCTATCGGGGCAGGCCTTCCGACAACTGAACCTACCGGCAGTATGATTGTCGACATCGGAGGAGGCACAAGCGAAGTTGCCGTGATTTCAATGGGCGGAATCGTTGCTTCCCGTTCGGTAAAATGCGCCGGCGATGCATTCGATTCGGCTATTATGAATTATGTCAAAAAGAAATATAATTTGTTAATCGGCGAAAGAACTGCCGAAAATGTCAAGTTAACCATCGGTTCGGCATTCCCCGGCGAAAATGAAGATACAATGGAAATTAAAGGCAGAAACCTGCTCAACGGCCTGCCCGAAAATGTAACAGTTTCTTCTGCCGAAATCCGTGATGCAATGGTAGAACCACTTTCACGGGTGCTGGATGCCATCAAGACAACACTGGAGGAAACACCTCCGGAACTTTCTGCGGATATTATCGACCAAGGCATCACGCTCGCCGGCGGAGGTGCTCTGCTCCGAGGACTTGACAAGCTCATCAGCAGAGAAACCGGAATTCCCGTCTATATTGCAGAATATCCACTCGACTGCGTGGCCGAAGGTGCCGGAAAAGTCCTCGAAAATATGGACAAGTATCAGGATACCCTTGTGGAATATCTGAAATATTATGAAAAATAACAGAAAAGAGGAATCAAAATGCTGAATTTTCTGAAAAGCGGGAAATGTAAAGCTGTCCTCTGGGTGCTTGCCCTGTTGATTGGCTTGATGCTGTATGCGGTCTTTGTCGGAGGGTATACTATCAGCAGTGTGGGGATTTTCAAGATGATAGTTTCGCCGTTTCAGAAAGCATCAAATGCGATTTCCCAGCATGTGGAATATGGTCTGGATTTGTACCGCAATGCCGAAAATTATTATGAGGAAAACAGAGCACTGAGAGAAGAAATCAATGCTCTGCATACAGAACTTGCCGATTATGAAGCGACAAAAGAAGAACTCGAACGCCTGCAGGCATTTATCGGCATCAAGGAAAAACATGAGGATTATTCCATGACTGCGCCGTTCGATGTGACCGGCTATGTCACAAATGACCCGTTCTGCGCATTCATGATTGACGGCGGTTCAGATGACGGAATCAGCCTGTATGACCCTGTTGTCAGTGATATGGGACTGGTCGGCGTGATTACTGAACTTGGTGCGCATACTTCAACTGTCACGACAATTCTTTCTCCGGAACTGTCTGTTTCAGCAGGCACAAGAGCTTCTAAAGAAAGAGGGGTGCTCACCGGAAGCGTTCCGCTGGCGATGAACGGCTTATGCAAATTGCAGTATCTGGATAAAAATACAAATCTCAAAAAAGACAAAATTATTCTGACAACTGGCGAAAACGGCTTGTTTCCCGCTGGTTATGTTATCGGTTATGTGAGAGAAGTTTCTATGGATGATACCGGTCTGACAGCCTATGCTTCTGTAGAGCCTGCATCAGATATGAAAAATCTGAGTCTGGTCGTTGTGATTACAGATTTCAGCGGAAAGGCAGAAAACAGCGATGTACAGTAATAAACTACAGAAATCAAATTATCTGTTCTTGCAGACAGTACAGTGGATTCTGTTTGCGGTGATTATGGCACTGGGTTATCTGTTTGAGACTTCCGGAAGTTATATCAAGCCTCTGGTACTGATTCCTGTTGCACTGTGCATTGCTTCCCATACAGGCGAATTGCAGGCGATGGCTGTCGGTGCGGTCTGCGGTCTGCTTCTGGATTTGGCCTGCGGAAAGCTTCTGGGGTTTGATGCGTTCTTTCTGGTGATAGTCTGCGTGGTGATTTCACTGCTGTACCGCTATTTTTTAAGACAGAAACTAATCAATATGCTGTTTCTGACAGCAGTCTGCACACTGGCGCAGGGCTGTCTGAATTATGTATTGTATTATGCCCTCTGGAACTATGAAGATGTCTTCCTGATATGGCAGAAAATTATTTTTCCAAGCTGTCTGATGACTGTTGCATCTTCGGTGATTTTTTACTTCCTGATTAAGAAAATCGCCGAAAAATGTCAGAACCGGAGAATTAATCAGCTCGAAAAGACAATTCTGTCAGACTGGCAGGATTCGCAGAATTAAAGAGGGGTATGTATGAGAAGAACTGTTTCGGAATATATTAAATTAGTGCTGTCAGTACTTCTGGTGCTGGCATGTACTTGTTTCTGTGCACTGAGACTGATGAAAATTCAGGTTGTCGAATCCCAGAACTATCAGCGGGAAACCTCTGCACAGACTAGCTATACCCAGAGCATCGCACCTACCAGAGGCGAAATTGTCGATGCAGACGGCACACTGCTTGTCGGCAATCATGTGACATACGCCGTTATGATTGATAAAGCTCTCTTTCCAGCAGATGACCAGAAAGCAAACAGAATTCTGCTTGAACTCGTGCAGATTCTGTCAGAAGCAAAAATCCAGTGGGCAGATACCCTCCCGATTTCTATGAATTCCCCTTATCGGTTCAGAATAGATGTCAGTCAGGATGACCTGAATTATATGAAAAATATCATCGGCGTGAACCACTACGCAACGGCCGATAACTGTATGCAGATACTGTGCGAAACGTATCAGATTGATGAAAATTATACTCCACGTCAGAAACGAATGATTGCTGGTCTGCGGTATGCAATGGCACAGGCAGACTTTTCAGTATCAAATCAGTTTCAGGTCGCTGAAGAACTTCCGATGGATACCGTGACGGAAATTTCACAGCTTTCTATGAGATTGCAGGGTGTGATGATTTCACAGATTCCTGAACGCCGAATTGAAGCAGGCGATGTCATTCCGCATGAAATCGGCACAACAGGGCCTATTTATGCCGAAAATGCAGATGAGTATCTCGAAAAGGGCTATTCTCTGGATGCTGTTGTCGGCATCAGCGGAATTGAAAAGGCGATGGAATCTGAATTGCAGGGTCAGCCCGGTGTCAGAACAATTACGTTTGAAGCAGGCGAAATTATCGCAGATGAAATTACTACACCTGTCACTGCCGGACATACTGTCAGACTGACCGTCAACAGCAAATTTCAAAAAGGCCTTCAGGAAATTCTGGAAGAATTTCTGGAAGATTTTGAGGGCTATACCGATGAGGACGGAAACGAAATCAAAAGCGGTGCACTGGTCGTTCTGGATGCCAAAACCGGCGCAGTCCTCGGCGAAGCAACCGCACCAACTTATGACCTGACAAAATATAACGAAAATTATGAGGAACTGCTTCATGATTCCGGCAATCCACTCTATAACCGTGCAACCCTCGGATTGTACCGCCCCGGCTCTACCTTCAAGACGATAACGGCCACGGCCGGCCTGAATGAAGGCCTTGTTGATGGCGATACTACATTCTTCTGCGGAAGACAGTATCAGTATTATGACGTAACATTTAGCTGTACAGGCTATCACAGCAATATTGCTGTGGCAAGGGCTCTGATGGTTTCCTGCAACTCATATTTCTATGAACTTTCCAGAATGCTGAATATTGATAAAATTGCAGAATATGCGAAATTATACGGCATCGGACAGAATACCGGCATTGAAACCAGAGATTCCGCCGGATATATGGCAAGTCCTGAAAAATATCAGGAACTTGGCATTGACTGGACTGTCGGACAGGTCTTGCAGGCAGGCATCGGCAACGGCGAAACAATGGTTACACCCTTACAGCTCGCATGTGTGGCGAATACTATCGCAAATAAAGGCGTTCGCTATGAACCCTATCTGGTGGACAGCATCTGGGATTACAGTCAGAAAAAATGTCTGAAAAAAACAAATCCTACTGTCGCCGACAGAATTCATTTAAATTATGACAATGTCTATGAAAATATCCAGAAAGGCATGATTATGGCTTCCGGCAACAATTTTCCGTCAAAATATTCCCTCCAGAATCTTGGCTATGATGTCGCTATCAAAACCGGTACACCGCAGTCAGACAGCCATTATCAGGATTCTGTCTTTATTGGCTATGCGCCGGCCGATAATCCGCAGATTGCCTTTTCCGGCATCGTGGAAGGCGGAGAATACTCCAAATATATGATTCGCTCCATTCTGAAACTCTATGAAAAATACTACGGCATTGAAGAAATTGAAGATATTGACGAAACAGAAAGCGAAACAGCCGTGAAAATTCGTTAAGATTCATAATTTTTATACGTTGAAATTTAATACATTTCACAAAAATTAATAAAACACCGCAAATAAATTTGACAAATCTGATATTTGTGATATAATTAATAGTAGGTATGTTGTATCAATAGGGAAAGCCATTTCAACAAAACGGCATCCGCCGTAATTGACTACTGGGACAGATGCAAACTCTATCCCGCCGAAAGGAGCTGTATGCATGACAAATGACCCGAAACTAATTGCTATTACCTCTGGCAAAGGCGGTACAGGAAAATCTTCTATCAGCTATGGCATCGGCTATACACTCGCCAAACAGGGCAACCGTACCTTGATTATCGAACTGGATTTCGGCCTTCGCTGTCTGGATATTATGTTCGGCATGGAAGGAACGGTCAGGCACGATTTGGGAAATGTCCTGAAAAATAATATGCAGGTGCTGGATGCGGTCTCCCGTGTGCCCGGTGTAAGCAATCTGGAAATTCTCTGCGCACCAAAAGACCCTTTCATGAAAGTAACCGCTGAACAGGTCGTGAATATCTGCCGTGGTGTCCGGAAATACTACGATTTTATTATTATTGATACCGGTGCCGGTATCAGCTCGCATGTATTCGACATCGTGGAACAGGCTAACCTGATTCTGGTTGTGACAACTCCCGACCCCATCTGCATCCGTGATGCAACTATGATGTCTGATGAATTCTATAAAAGAGGAAACAAACGTCAGCGTCTGATTATCAACAAAGTCAGCGAAGAAGTCATCAAAAGCAAAATGATTCAGAATCTTGATGAAATTATTGATGCTGTCGGAATCCAGCTCCTTGGCGTGATTCCGGATGACGCTATGCTGAAAGAAGCTACCGGCAAAGGGAAAAAACTTCCCTTGGAAGCTCCCTGTCTGGAAGCTTTCGATGCCATTTCCAAGCGACTTACCGGCGAACAAGTACCGCTTGTGATAAAATAATATAACCGCACCTGCGGTGGAAAGGAATGAGAACTTATGACAATTGCATTAATCGCTCATGATGCTAAAAAAGAACTGATGGTGCAGTTCTGCATCGCTTATTGTGGAATTCTTTCAAGATACCATCTTTGTGCAACTGGTACAACAGGAAAAGTAGTAGGGGAGGCTACCGGCCTGCCAATTCAGAAATATTTCAGCGGTTCGCAGGGAGGCGGTGAACAGATTGGCGCAAAAATTGCATGTAATGAAGTCGATGTGCTCCTGTTCTTCCGTGACCCGAATCTGAGAAACCCTGACCAGAATGATGTGACTCTGCTCCGTCTGTGCGATGTCCACAATGTGCCTATGGCTACCAACATTGCAACAGCAGAAGCCTTGATTATGGCTCTGGAACGTGGCGACTTGGACTGGCGTGAAATCGGTACGCCGGCTTTCTGAAAACAGAAGTGTGTGTGAATCAGGTCTGCTGAAACTGCATGACAGCAGGTCAGCAGGCTTTTTTCTGCATAGATATTACAAAAAATAATTGGAGGAAAAGATTTATGAGCTTATTAAAGCGTCCTAACGGTACAGAAGATATTCTGCCTTCTGTCAGCCGGGACTGGCAGAAACTGGAAGAATTTCTCCGGAGTACTGCCGGTGTGTTCGGATTTCAGGAAATCCGGATTCCAACTTTTGAACAGACCGAACTGTTCAGTCGTGGTGTCGGAGAAACAACCGATGTGGTGCAGAAAGAAATGTATACTGTCACTGCAAAAGAATCTTCTTTTACACTCCGTCCGGAAGGAACAGCCGGCACTATCAGAGCCATGCTCCAGAACGGCCTTCTGAATGAAGCCCTTCCCCAGAGAGTATATTATATTCTGTCCTGTTTCCGTCACGAACGCCCGCAGGCCGGCAGATTAAGAGAATTTCATCAGTTCGGTGTGGAAATGGCCGGTTCTGCCCTGCCGTCCGCAGATGCAGAAGTCATCAGTCTGGCAAAGCAGATTCTTGACCAAATCGGGCTGAAAAATATCGAACTGCATATTAATTCTATCGGATGTCCTGTATGCCGGAAGAATTATCACAAGGCCCTGAAAGAATATTTTTCCGGCTCACGTGAATGCCTCTGCGGTACATGTCAGGAACGCCTTGAGAAAAATCCTATGCGCCTGCTTGACTGCAAAGTAGAATCCTGCAAGGAAATCGCCAAAGATGCCCCCCTCATTCTGGACTATCTCTGCGATGACTGCAAGACACATTTCGAGAAATTGAAATCTAATCTGGATGCACTGGGAATTGCTTATACTGTTGACCCCAGAATCGTCCGTGGACTGGATTATTATACAAAAACTGTCTTTGAATTCGTAACAACTGAAATCGGCGCACAGGGTACTGTATGCGGAGGCGGACGCTATGACGG
>JAFRMZ010000083.1 GCA_017430465.1 Oscillospiraceae bacterium | reverse complement strand
CGGAACAAATGCCTTCTGACCGGTCATGTAGTTGCCATAAGCCTTGATAACACCGCCGTCTTCGCTGGAGAATGTGCCTTCACCTTCGGCAATATCAGAACCCTGCATGGAAATCAGCATCGGATACTTGCAGTTTCTGAAATAGTTGTTTTCTACGAATGCAGATGCACCCATTGTTACGCCAACGCCATATTTTGCATTGCCGTCAAAATAGTTGTTGTAGATATGAACGGAGCATGTTCTGATTCTAGGATGACGGGAGTCAGAATGGTCATACCAGTTGTGATGATAGGTAATATAATTTTCTGTGGTTTCGGATTTCATACCCTGAAGATTGCATTTTCCGTTATCCCAGAAATGATTGTAGGAATGTGTGATGTAAGTAGAAGTCTTAGTATCAAGAGCACCGTCACCCTTTACCTGGTCAGCATCAGAGCCGGCATCGCCATAGAAGAAGTCACAGTGATGTACCCAGATATGGTCATTCTTCTGCTGAAGTCCGCAGTCATCGCCTTCGGAGCTGTTGCAGTTCATGAAACCGAGGTTTCTGGCTTCTATGTTGGAAGAATTCTTGATTACCAGACCGAAACCATTAAATGTCGTATCTGTGCCGATACCTTCAATTGTCAGACCGCAGGTAACAGTATCAACATACAGGTCACCGTTAGGCATGTCGGCAGGGTCTTCGATGTTGCCAATAAATCTGATAGCAACAGGGCCGACGCTGGTATTGCTTTTCAGGTTTGTAATGATGTTCTGAATACCTGTCAGTTCTGTATCAACGCCCTTTTTGTTCGGCAGAGTTACTGTAACAGTATCCTTTGTTGCATTGGTAACATAGATGACAGTTGCATTGGATTTCAGAGTACCGTCTTCATTGTAAGCACCGGAAGAAGTACCGTTTACCCAGCCGAAACCGGAACGGTCATTTGCTGTAGAAGTAACTTTTACTTCGGCAGCTTTGGAAGTATCTTCTTTTCCGCTGATAACCGGAACTACTTTGATAGTATGTGAACCCGCTTTCAGGCCGACAGCATCCACACGGAAACAGCTCGGATACTGACGAATCAGCATGGAATCGAGCTGTGTGCCGTCTACATAGGCATTGTATCCGGATGCACCGGAAACGGCTGTCCATTCTGCATAAGCACCTTCTTCAAATCCGCCTGTTGTGCCGAATTTTACAGTACTTTCACTTGCAGTTGCGGTTACATTGGCATTTTCTGCCGGAGTCGCAGAAATTGCCTGTGCAGAAATTCCTGCGGAGCAGATAACGGTTGCGGCTGCCAACAATGCAGCCAGGCTTTTTTTCATTGCTTGAATTCTCATTGGAAATCATTCCCCTTTCGATTACAGCCGGACTCCATACCGTCCTTCGGCAATTCCGGCTTGATTACATTATAGCAAATCTGATGCAAAAATACAATTGGTATATTTGACAAATTATATTTTTAATTTTGGTTAAATTAACCAAAAATAGATAAGTTCATATATTTAACATGCACATAATAATTTATTAATAATGCGACTGTTGTCTAAAAAAAGTTTCTGCGGATTTCTCTGCACTACTTGACAAGTACGCCGAAACATGGTATAATAATTTCAAAAAATCAAGGCAGACAGACGGGGATGTCTGCCTTTGTTCGTTCAATATCGCCAAAAAAAATCTGTTCCGTTTGTGCATGTATACAAATTTTTTTAAAATTTTCAAAAAAGTGTCATTTTTTACCCCTTTGTATTGTCTTATGTAATAGAAACCCTGCGACAGGGCTACAGAAAAAGGAGGATTTTTTATTATGACACATGAATATCAGGAAACCAGAAAATTTTTACATGCCAGAATCCGCACACTGCGCAAAAAATCTCGTATCACACAGGAAAAAATGGCACACCGTCTGGGCATCAGCCGGCGGACATACGCCAATTATGAACGTGGAGTTCACGCAATGCCTGTGGAAGTTCTTGTCTGCATTGCCGATATGTTCGGCACAAGTCTGGATTACCTAACCGGCAGAGAAATGCCAACGGAACAGGAGATGTCAGAAAGCGAGGAGGTTTATGACAGAACCTGCAAAAATCGGTATTATTATAGGGAAAATTTACAAAGCCGTCAATCATAAGCAATTATCAGGCATACTGGAAGAAGCATTTTCCAGAAATATCAGCGCAGATATTTTTATTATGTCAGAAGAACATTTTCATACCACCATCGGAGAAGAAAACCTTCTGCACATGATGCAGTTTTCCCTGCTGGACGGGATTATTTTTATTCCATATTCATTTGCATCAAAAGAATACAGCGACGAAATTGAGCGTTTTCTTCTGGAAAACTGTCCCAAGCCGATAGTACGCATCGGCATTGAGCACAAGCCGTTTGTTCCGGTATGGTATCACGACCGTGCAGAAATGACAGAAATCACCCGCCATCTGATACAGGTGCATCATTGCCGGAATCTGCTTTGTCTGACAGGCCCTGCGCAGAATCCTGTCTCGCTGGAACGTCTGGCCGGTTTTCAGGAGGCACTGTCAGAAGCAGAACTTCCTTATCAGGAAGAAAAAAATGCTGTTTACGGTGATTTTTATCTGTTCGCTTCGCAAAAGCTTGCACAGGAATTCGCAGACGGAACAAGGGAGCTCCCTGATGCTGTTGTCTGTGCAAATGACCTGATGGCTGTTTCTCTCTGCGATGCACTGAAAAAACATCAGATTTCCGTTCCGGAGGATGTGCTTGTCACCGGCTATGACGGCGCACCGGAATCTGCTCTGCACAGCCCTGCTGTTACAACTTATGCGCCATCATGGGAACAGCTCGGCCGAAATGCTGTCTGTCAGCTCTATGAACTGCTTACAGGAAAAAGCCTTGTCAGCCGAAAATCTGATACCGGAACGCTTCTCTGCCGGAAAACATGCGGTTGTCCGAATCCCGTTTCTGTTTCAGAAAAATCAACATTCAATTATCTACAACTGGAAGAAAATTATATCGACAGCAGTCTTTCCGTCAGGATGCTTTCCTGCACCAGTCTGGAATCTCTTGTCAAAACTGTTTATAATCTGAATTTTGTCTTTTTTGACCCGGAATATTATGATAAAGAATATTATGCACTCTGTCTCTGCGAAAACTGGGACGAGGAAAAACGCCCCTCTCATCAGCATGGCGGTTACTCCGAACAGATGATGAGAATGCATTATCACGGCGGATATACCCTCTTTCCGATTACAGAAATGACTCCGCCGGATTTCCGGACAGAAAAAGTCTCTACTGCTACTTTTTTTTCTGCATTGTATTTTCAGGACAGATGCTTTGGCTATTCCGTTCTGCAATATCTGGGAATTGCAGATGGTGTTAATCCGTATTATCTGCGTTTCTGTCGGGAAGTCAGCAACGCACTCGAATTTCTTCGTGTCCGGAATGCACTACAGAGTCTCGCCTATCATGACTATCTCTCTCAAGTGCGTGATGCGCTTACAGGTCTTTATAAACTCAATCATCTGCCGTACCTCTGGAAAGAGTATCTTGAATCTGTCAAACTCCGGAACGAGAACTGTTTCTGGATTGCACTCGATATTACCGGCCTCTACCGCCTTGCTGAAACAGGCGGTACACTCCTGAAAGATAAACTTCTGGTCGCTTTCGCAGAACAGCTTCAGAATATTTGCAGTTATCACGAAAAATGTCTCCGAGCCGGTGAAAGTGATTTTCTGATTCTTGGTTCAGAGCCGGAGTCTTCCCATTATCACAATCTTCTGATTCAGAATCTCCGTGACCATTTTGAGCAATATCAGCGTTCATTGAAACAAGTCGTTCTGCCGTTGCAGTCCGCCGTTCTGACAGATGCTGAAATTCAACTCCTCACAGAAGAAACCGTCACTGCCGCCGCCGCTGCACTCGTGACACAAGCGAAATCCAATAAAGCTACCTATTCCGAACAGCTTCATTATAAAGAACTCAAAAAAATCCGGAATCAGATTTATCAGACTCCTGAACAGGAATGGTCTGTTATCCTTTGCAGTCAGAAATTAAACATCAGCAGTTCTTATTTCTGCAAAATCTATCAGAAAGCGTTCGGCGTGACCTGCGCTTATGACATCCGCCGTGCCAAAATGGAACACGGAAAATATCTTCTTCTGCATACTGCTGATACCTTACAGGAAATCTCCAGAAAATGCGGTTATGATTACTCCCACTTTATGAGGACTTTCAAGAAATTTTTCCAGATGACCCCTACTGAATACCGCAGAGGAAAATAATTCTTGAACATTTCATGAATTTTATGAACTTTCTGTAAATTCAGAAAAAACATGCCAATATTTTTTGTTCTGAGTTGTTATATAAATAGAAACAGAAAACTTCCCTCAGTTTTCTGTTTTTACCCTCAAAAAAACAATTCAGAAAGGACGGGATAATTTTCATATCACAATTTCATCTTTATATCAAAATCTCCGCATCTCCTAAAATAGATAACTGCCGTATCATTCCTTCACGATACGGCAGTTATTTTCTGTTTATCTTCATCATTATACAGCCTCTTTTTTCTGAGCGAATTTTTCAATTTCCTGATTCACGATAGTTTCAAAATCGCAGAGAACTTTATATTTTGCACGTTCGGGGGTGGATTCGTAAAGTTCCAGAAGTTTGAGCTGTTCTTCGTTGAGGTTGGTTCTGTACTCCCCGAAAATCAGATAGTCTATAGATGTATGCAGATAGTCGGCAATCTGAGCGAGGACTTCGCCGTTCGGAAGATTGCCCTTTTTCCAGTATCCGGTACTGCTGGTACTTAATTTTAATTCTTTCAGCATAGCTGTAACAGAAGTATGCTGTTCTTTACAAATTGTTCTTAATCTTTCATAAAACATACAAAAAGCCCCTTTCTTATTTGTACAAAACATAGAAACTCTAAAAATCGAGTTTTATCACTTGACAAATTATTAAAAATAGAGTATAATGATATTAGAAAATATATACAGGCTGAACAAAAAAGCCTAACACTTTATTATAACATTTTTTTGCGATTTTTGCAATAATTTTGTAAATAAAATTTCAAGGGGGTATAAATATGTTGGAAAATCTTCTTATCTATGGATTCATCGCTGGTTGCGCCGCATTATTTGGAAAAGCATTGCATGATGACCCTGAAGGAACGATGAAAAGAATTGCTGAAAAAGTTCAGGATTGCAAAGAAAAACAAGAATCAGGAAAGGCAGGTGATAATAATGACTTCAAATCTTGATTTTTTTAAAAGTATTATGGAAGAGTATGGTGAAGATTGGGTTTGTCCAAGATGTGGTACTACCAATAAATCTTCTAACAGAGGGTGTGTAGAATGTGGACTTCCTAAAGGAAGTTGGAGATGTCCTCGATGTAATAAAGGAAATCCACCAGATGCTAGATATTGTATGAAATGTGACAATCCAAAACCAAATTATAGGAGGTGAAAGCTGTGGGATTTTATGTTTCTTTTGAGTGGTCTAACGATAACGGAAAACATTGGGCTTTCAGAAGTGATGTTTACATTCCTGAAACTTCCAGAAATAATATCCTTGCTTATCTTAGAGTACACTATGGTGCAAATGCACTATTCAGAAATATCGTTGAAAAGTAATATCATCTATAAAAGTCCTGATTCACGAAATCAGGGCTTTTTGTTTTTTCACGCAAATTTCATTGACATGCATCCTATTTTAAAGTATAATAAAAAATAGATATTATTCAGAAAGGATTGTATGTCAATGCTGAAAACAGCTCCTATTTTTACAAATCATACTGTGCTCCAAAGAGAAAAGCCCGTTCATATCTGGGGGACTTGCTCCGATGAAAATGAAATCATCACCGTTTCCCTGAATGGCTGTTCCGTGCAGACCAAAGTCAGAAATCAGAAATGGACTGTCACCCTCCCCCCCATGCCCGCCGGCGGTGCGTTTGAAATCAGAATTTCCAGCCCCCATGAGGAAATTATCTTATCTGATGTCATGATTGGCGAAGTCTGGCTCTGCGGTGGTCAGTCTAATATGGAAATGGCTCTTATCAATTCCGATAAACCTGAACCGGCTCTCGCATCCTGTCAGAATTCCAATGTCAGATTATATCACGTCTGCAAAAGAGGGCATTTCGATGAGGAATTCTTCAAAGAAGAAGAAGCTTCTGTCTGGCAAACTCCCGAACGTGACAACTGCGCCAACTGGACGGCAGTCGGTTATTATTTCGGCGAAATGCTCGCAAAGAAACTCGGTGTCACGGTCGGACTTGTTGAATGCAATTACGGCGGAACTTCTGCAAGCGCATGGGTCAGCCGTGAAACCCTCGAATCGACCGAAACCGGAAAATTATATCTGAAAGATTATGAAAACGGCATGGTAGGTCTGACCGATGAAGAAGCAAATCAGGCTTATCTGGATTACTGCGATTATCACAATAAATGGCAGGAAAAATGCGCCGAATGTTATCAGAAGAATCCGGAAATCTCATGGGAAGAAGTACTTGAAATCTGCGGAGAAAACCGTTATCCCGGTCCTTCTGCGCCGATTAATCCGCTTCGTCCGCATGGTCTGTATGATACCATGATAACCAGAATTATTCCGTATAGTCTGCGAGGATTTTTGTATTATCAGGGTGAATCCGATGACCATCGTCCGGAGGGCTATCAGACAATGCTTTCCTGTTTAATTCGTCAGTGGAGAACCGATTTTCAGGATGAGAATCTGCCGTTTCTGCTGGTACAGCTCCCGATGTACGGTTTTGAAGATACTAAATATCAGAAGAACTGGAGCATCATCCGGAAAGCTCAGGAAACTATCTACAAAAATACTAAAAATACCGGACTTGCAGTCATTCTTGAACACGGCGAATTCAAAGAGATTCACCCGAAAGAAAAGCGCATTCCGGCAGAAAGATTATATTTACAGGCACTGAAAGAAGTCTATCACTTACAGGAAGAAGATACGACTGCACCGCTGTTCCGGTGTGCCTATCCGGAGGGAAACGGAGTTCATATTGAATTCGATAATGCAGAATCCGGCTTGGAACTGAAAAAGCAGTCCGGTTTTGAAATCCGTGATGATTCCGGCGAATGGCATCCGGCAGAAGCGGAAATCAAGGAAAATGCAGTTCTGATTCAGAATCCTGATGTTACTTATCCGACAGGTGTCCGCTATGCGTGGTATAACTATGGTGATGTGACTTTGTTCAGCAAGAACGGCTTGCCGGCATCGCCGTTTGAAGAAAGCATTATCTGATAAGATAAATCGAAATTTAAAGAGGCATTTACTATGAAATATTCAATTAAATACAACGAATTAAGTGCAGAAGAATTTATATTATTATGGGAAACAGTATGGGGACAAGCACCTTCATTAGAACAAACACGGCTTGCAATGGAACATACACTGTTTAGAGTTTCTATATTTGATGATGATACAATTATAGCTATGGCAAGAATGATTGGTGACATGGGATTGGATTATTATATCAAAGATGTGATTGTCAGACCAGAATATCAGGGAAAAGGCATAGGCAGAATGTTAATCAATGAATTAATGAAATTTGTCAATGATAATGGAATCTCAGGAACTCAGATTTTTGTTGAATTATGTGCAATGCCTGATAAAATTCCATTTTATGAAAAGTTCGGATTTCACGCTAATGAAGCACAACGTCTGAAAATGATGTATCAAGTCAGATAAATTCTGATTTATTGCAGTAAAAATCAGGAGCACAGCTTTCAAGGCTGTACTCCTGAACGAAGAACGCACACACTGATAGTATAATCTTCATAGGGTATCTGACAGAAATCGGCATCTTTTCGACTGCAAAGAACTGTATCAGCTTCAAAAGAAAAGCTGACTTCCTGCATCGGAAAGCCGATACCTCTGCCAATTGCCTTGACATAAGATTCTTTCAGTGTCCAGATTTTGGTGAAAAGCTTATCGGGTTCAGCCGATTCTGAAAGCAATTGCTGTTCTTCGGGAGAAAAGACCCTCCGGACGACTGCCGGACGCATTTCCCGAACCGATTCAGCATCCACACCGCATTCACGACCGGAAAGCAGACAAACTGCCAGTCCGGTACAGTGGCTCAAGTTGAAATAAATTTCCGGATAGTGCCGGAAATACGGCTTCTGATATTCCAGATAATCCAGAACAAGATTTTGTTCTGAAACTTGTATCTGTCTGGATTCAGCATATTTCTGAACAGCGGATTTTAATAAGGCGTGTGCAGTTTCATGTTCTGATTTCCGGCTTCGCTCCGGCACGGGACAGACATACAGCGAGCCGAACTGCTCCGGAATCTTGATTTCTTTGATTTTCATGAGTTACAGCCTTGTTTCATAGCCTTTCTCCGTCATATAGGAACGCAGTCGCAGGAAAGTTTCTTCACTGATGACATGTTCAATCCGGCAGGCATCCTTTTCGGCGGTGACGGGATTCACGCCGAGTTCTTTCTCAAAGAAATCTGTAATCAGGGTATGACGGCTGTAAATATCCGTTGCTTTCTGAAAACCGGTCTTTGTGAGTTTGATTTGTCCGTCTTCTGCCATGGTAATCAAACCGGCTTCTCTGAGAAGCTTCATTGCACGGCTGATGCTTGCTTTGGAATAATTGAGTTCTGTAGCAATATCAATCGAACGGATAAAGTCTTTTTTCTTGCTGAGAAGATATATCGTTTCGAGATAATCTTCTCCGGATTCGTGTAACGGCATATACATGCTCCTTTCTGAATGTAAAAAAATACATTTGATGATATTTATATTTTATCATATCTGACCACAAAAATCAACCGTAAATTAATTATTTTATTTTAAAAATTTTAAATTCTCAAGGAGGGATATTTTTATGAACTACGCACTGGATGTACAGCATATTTCCAAAAGCTACGGAAAAAAACAAGCTGTCAAAGACGTATCATTTCAGATTCAGGAGGGAGAAATTTTTGGTCTGATGGGGATGAACGGTGCAGGCAAGACAACCATTCTCCGGATGCTGGCAACTCTGCTCCGGCCGGATAACGGTGATGCACTTATTTCCGGAAACAGTATTGTTCAGAATCCTGAAAAAGTCCGTGCCTGCATCAGCTATCTGCCGGATGAAGCCGGAGCTTACAAGACTATGACCGGAAAAAATTATCTGAAATTTATCGCCGGACTGTATTTCAAAAACGAACAAGAACAGAAAGCATGTGTTGCTCTTGGTGAAGAAATCTGCGGTCTTGGTGATGCTCTTTCCCAGAAAATCAGTACCTACAGCCGTGGCATGACCCGAAAGCTTGTTCTTGCCAGAACCGTCATGACAAAGCCAAAACTTGCCATTCTAGATGAACCAACCAGCGGATTGGATGTTCTGAATTCTCTGGACATCCGAAAAACCATCCGCCGATGTGCCGAAGAATATGGCACGGCCTTTCTGCTGTCATCGCATCACATGCAGGAAGTTTCCTCAACAGCGCATCGGGGCGCAATCATGAAAGACGGCGAATTTCTGGCCGAAGGCACTCCGGCTGACCTGCTGGAGCAGTATCAGGCCAAAACGCTTGAAGAAGCTTTTGAAAAGGCGGTGAGAAACACATGATACATGTATTGAAAAAAGAATTATCAGAATTGCTGAACAAACAGATGCTTCTTGGATTGCTGGTCAGCTTTATTCTGATAGTAATGCTTGGTTTTGTAATGACTTCTACCGTTTCCGGAACGCTGGAATCCAGCGGAGAAGTACATATTATTGATTTGGACGATACGGATTTCACTGCACAGATTATCCAGACTCTGGAAGAAAAAAATTATACTGTCAAGCTTTCTCATGATGCAGTATCTTCTTATGAAACAGTTCTGGCACAGGAAAACTGGAATGATGCGGTTGTTCTGCCGGAAGGCATGACAGATACCCTGCTGAACCAGCATGAAGCCATACAGCTTGACAGCATCACGGTTTTGAAAACCACTTCTACTATGAGCATAGCTTTTGCAGAAAGCACCAGCACAGATTATGTTATTTCTGCTATCAACACTCTGCTTTCTGAAATTTACCTGACAGATGAACTGGCCTTTCTGGAAAAGCCTGTTATGACAACTCCCTACACTGTTGCCAACGGAAAAAGTGTTCAGGCAAACAGTGCCTCACTTGTCGGCTCTCTTGCGATGTTTGACCAGCTTATGCCGTTAGTTTTGTTTTTACTTATTGTTCTGACTTCTCAGACAATTATCACCGCAGTTGCTGCTGAAAAAACAGATAAGACACTGGAGACGCTTCTTGCATCGCCTGTTCCCCGTCCGGTCATCATTGGGGCGAAAATGCTTGCGGCACTGATTACTGCACTGATTTATGCGGCGGTCTATGGTGCGGGATTTCTGGTATCTCTGCTCGCTAATGTTGACAGAACTGCTGAAAATGTTGATATTGCAGAAACTTTCACTTCTCTGATTAATACGCAGGATGCCATTAAAGAATTAGGCTTGCAGATTTCCTTTTTCGGATGGGCAGGCGTTATTCTGCAATTGCTCCTGACTATCGGAATTGCGCTGACAGCTTCTATGATTCTGGGCGGACTGGT
>JAFRMZ010000082.1 GCA_017430465.1 Oscillospiraceae bacterium | reverse complement strand
GTGCCTCGCAGACTTTGCAGACCTGTTCGGCAATGGCGGAAGCTTCTTCATAATCCGAACCGCCGACAGCCTTTGCCGCCTTGAAAACCGCATTTGTGATTTTTTCCACGTTGAACGGGACTTTTCTCCCGTCACGCTTGATAATATACATTAACATATCGCTACGACTCCTTTTTGAAAATACAATATCTAGTGCCCTTCTTAGAGTGCTATATACTAGTATAACGTATATTTCCGGAAATGTCAAGCTGTCAATCTGCACAATAAGACCAGTCTAGATTGGCTGAAATTTTATAGTTTAACCTTGAAATACATGGTTTTTCTCAAAAAATAAGGGAAAACTTGTTTTTTGGATTCGAGATAGAACAAACGTTCCGAAACACAAGATATAGTTATCACAAAACACTGACAAAAAAAGTGATTCAGGACTTTATTACTATATTGCTGAAATAACCCGTCAGAAAAGTATTCCTGTTTCAAAAATATCTTTTGAATATGTGGGAGACGAAAAAAAATTAAATCCGCTTGACAAATTCTTTGAAAAAGTGTATAATTAGATAGATTTATTATTTTTTAAGGAGCTTGAATATCATGAGCATGAATTTTATTAGAAAATTACCCATCCCGAAAGAAATTAAAGAACAATATCCGCTTTCTGTTGCGTTTGAGACACTCAAAAAAAAGCGTGATGAGGAAACGGCTAAAATTTTTACAGGCAAATCTGATAAGATGATTCTCGTCATAGGCCCTTGTTCCGCTGACAGGGAAGATGCTGTTATGGAATATATCCACCGGCTCGCAAAAGTGCAGGGAGAAGTCAGCGATAAAATTCAGATTATCCCCAGAATTTACACAAATAAGCCACGTACTAATGGTACAGGCTATAAAGGTATGGTGCATCAGCCTGACCCTACCAAGGCAGAAGATATGCTGGAAGGCCTGATTGCTATCCGTAAACTGCATACCAGAGCTATCGAGGAAACTGGCTTCACCTGCGCAGATGAAATGCTGTATCCTGAAAATTACAGATATTTGTCCGATTTGCTGTCTTATGTCGCAGTTGGTGCACGGAGCGTCGAAGACCAACAGCATCGGCTGACTGTCAGCGGTATGGACATTCCGGCCGGCATGAAAAACCCTACCAGCGGAGATTTATCCGTCATGTTCAATTCGATTTATGCCGCCCAGTCAAAGCATACGTTTTTATACAGAGGATGGGAAGTACAGACTTCCGGAAATCCGCTGGCACATGCTATTCTAAGAGGCTTTGTCAACAAGCACGGCGAATCTCAGCCGAATTATCATTATGAAGATTTGCTTCTGACTTATCATCAGTATGTGGAAAAAGGTCTTGCAAATCCTGCGGTGATTGTAGATACCAATCATTGCAATTCTAATAAATGCTATCTGGAACAGCCCAGAATCGCCAGCGAAGTGCTCCACGCCTGCCGTCATAACAACGACATCCGGAAGATGGTCAAGGGCTTTATGATTGAAAGCTATCTCGAAGACGGTGCGCAGAAAGTCGGCGAAGGCATCTACGGAAAGTCTATTACAGACCCCTGTCTCGGATGGGATAAGACTTATGACTTGATTCTGAGAATCGCTGACCAGTTATAATGTATCAGACCGGATTGCATTTTCAGTCCGGTTTTTTTACTAATTCTTTGCTGAAATCAAAGGTTGTTTTATGCACATGGCAGATTTTTCAGATGAGTTTTCCGAAATATCTTGTAATTTTCCGTTATGGGTACTATAATGATTTTTAACGGATAATTTTCTGTTGAAAATCTGAAAGGGGAAAATTTATGAAATTCAGAAAAATATTAGCAGTTGTTTCTGCACTGTGCATGATGTGCGCAGTCGTACCGTTTACGGAACAGAACGTTCCAGAACGTGCTGTGCTGTCAGTAAGTGCTGCCGAAAAAATAACAGTTGGTATGCTGACCTATACTAAATATGAGGATTATGCAGTTTTATCAGGATGTAATACACTTGCTCTGAATGTGGAAATCGCTTCCGAAATTGATGGCCTGCCTGTAACAAGCATTGCAATGAGTGCTTTTTATAACTGTACTACTCTGAAAACTGTTGTTATTCCGGAGGGTATCATCAGCATCGGAGATAAGGCATTTTATAATTGTTCTGCTTTGACTTCTGTTAATATTCCGGATAGTGTGACAAGTATGGGAATATACGTTTTTAACGGTTGTTCTTCTTTGGATTCAGTTGTGATTCCGGCTGGTGTGACAAGTATTGCAGGCGGTGCTTTCTATGGTTGCTCTGCTATGACTTCCGTTGTGATTCCGGACAGCGTGACAAGTATCGAAAATGTGGCATTCGGTAACTGTTCTGCTTTGAAATCCGTTAAAATTCCGGATAGTGTTACCAGCATCGGAGGTTCTGCATTTGCCGACTGTTCCAGTTTGACATCTGTCGAAATTCCGGATAGTGTTACCAGTGTCGGGAGCGGAGCATTTGAAAATTGTTCCAGTCTGACATCTGCTAAAATTTCGGGCAGTGTAAAAAAAATTGAATCAAGTGCATTTGAGGATTGTTCTGACCTGACAAAACTGGAAATTATGGAAGGAGTACAAGAAATTGGGCTCAGTGCATTTCAAAACTGCACCAGTTTACTTTCTGTCACCATTCCAGAAAGTGTAACTACCATAAATAATGCTTTTTCCAGTTGTTCCAGTTTAGCGACAGTTACAGTTTTAAATCCTTATTGCAATATATCTGATGGCTATACATCGCTTGGAAGCAATATTGTTAAAACACAAGACAGAGTTATTGTTATCTACGGTGAGGAAAATTCCACGGCTCAGGCTTATGCAGAAAAATTTGCAGATTACGGTTATGTATTTTCCGTTATTGGCTCACAGCCCGCAACTGAACCGGAAACTGAACCTGTAACAGAAAGTCTTGATGATGACATCACTTACATGAAAGAAAATCAGATTACACTGGATTTCAACAATAACGGCGTGATTGATTCTGCTGATGCTGCAAAACTTCTGAAATATGCTGCTGCAAAAGGCGCAGGAACGGTCAGCAATCTGAAAGAATTCTTGCAAAAAGAAGAAGCCTAAAAAAATAAACCGTCTGGAGTGCCGGACGGTTTATTTGCCTGATTTTTTGGAATATCTGAAAGGGAAATTTTTATGAAACTTAAAAGAACCGCAGTTGTTGTTTCTGCATTGTGCATAATGTGCACTGCAATGCCGTTTACAGAAAACATTGTTCCGCAAGATATTGTTCTTTCTGCAAATGCTGACGGAGATGAAATCACTGACGGAACGCTGACTTATACAAAATATACTGACCATATCGAAGTAACCAAATGTGATACAAATGCTGTAGAAGTCGAAATTCCGAACCAAATCGACGGACTGCCCGTGACTGTCATCGGAACAAAAGCCTTTTACCAGTGTTCTTTTCTGAAAAAAGTTACGATTCCGGATAATATTATCATTATGTCTTATGCATTTGCAAGATGTACCCGGCTGACTTCTTTTACTGTTCCGGATACGGCTTATTGTATGGGCGTTAATATTTTTTCTCGCTGTACGAACTTGGTTTCCGTGCATCTTCCGGAGAAAATGCAAAAAATTCCAAATGCAATGTTTGAAGCCTGCGAAAAATTAGAAACAGTCAATTTTCCGGAAACTCTGACAGAAATCGGAGAATATGCCTTTTGCGGCTGTGCTCTTGCTTCTGTAACAGTGCCCGAAAGTGTCACAAAAATTGGTACATTAGCGTTTTACATGTGCCCGAATCTGGAAACTGTTACTATTTTAAATGACGAATGCATTCTTGACGGACTTGGTGTAGGAACATTTTCATCGGCTGTAATTTATGCACACGAGGGTTCTACTGCACAGGCATTTGCAAAATCAAACAGTTATCAGTTCTCTGCTCTGCCGGAAGAAACTTCTGATAACATCACTTATATGGAAGAAAATCAAATTATGCTGGATTTCAACCGTGACGGCAGAATTGATTCCGCTGATGCCGCACTGCTCCTGAAATTTTCGGCGCAGATGGGGTCTGGTGTAGTTTCCGGCCTGAAAGAATTCTGTGAAAATAACAATCTCCTTGCATAACAGAAACCGTCCGGATTTCCGGACGGTTTTTGGCTATTAACAGTGCTTGAATGCGGAATTTGCTTCATCAGGTGCGAGATTTTCCATCTTCTTGACCGCCTGAATCATAATGGCACATTCCAGACGTTTCTTTTCCAGTTCGCAGGAGAGTGTGTGTGATTCCAGAATATCCCCCTGATACTGATAGTTATTGGCATTGCATCCGCCGGAACAATAGAACTTTGCCCAGCAGTCACGGCATTTCGGTTTGTTGTAGATATGCGACTGGGAAAATTCCTGTTTCATATCTTCGTTGAATGTACCGTCTTCCAGATTGCCCATCTTGAATTTTTCAATGCCGACAAACTGATGACAGGGATAAATATCGCCGTCAGGTGTAACAGCGACATATTCATTGCCACATCCGCATCCTTTCAGACGCTTGATAGCACAAGGGCCGGCATCCAAATCAATCATGAAATGGAAGAAATTGAAATGTTTTCCGGCTCTGTCATTTTCGAGAATCCGTTTTGCAAGGCGTTCATATTCGGCGGAAACAGCCGGAATATCTTCTTCAGTGAGAGCGTATGGATATTTCGGGTCACTGACAACCGGCTCGACAGAAATCTGCTTGAATCCGGCTTCATGCAGGCTGAATACATCATCAGAAAAATCGAGATTATATTTTGTAAAAGTACCTCTTACATAGTAATCAAGATTCTTGTCACGCTGGTTAACGAGTTTTTTGAATTTCGGCAGAATGATGTCATAACTGCCCTTGCCGTTGACAACGGGGCGCATACGGTCATTGGTTTCTTTTCTGCCGTCAATAGAAAGAACAACATTGGACATTTCGGCATTGATAAAGTCAATGCTTTCATCGTTTAATAACAGGCCGTTGGTTGTCATGGTGAAACGGAATTTTTTGCCGTATTCCTTTTCACGTTCACGAGCATATTTCACAACTTCCTTGACGGCGTTGAAATTCATAAGCGGTTCACCGCCGAAGAAATCGAGTTCAAGGAATTTTCTGTCTTTGGAGCGTTTCAGAAGAAAATCAATGGCAAGCTTGCCGGTTTCGACAGGCATAAGTTTTCGGCCTGTTCCAAAGTCTCCGGTTGAAGCAAAGCAATACTGACATCTCATGTTGCAGTCATGGGAGATATGCAGACACATTGCCTTGATAGGCGCAGGGGCGGCGAAACGGGCATATTTTTCATATTCATCATTGGCGAACAGGATTTTCTGTTCTGCAAGTTCTTTCAGTTCTGCATAGCAGTCGATAATATCCTGCACATCAAAATCGGATTTTAATTTTTCTATAATTTCCGAAGGACATTCGTCAGCAAACGGGGGAACAGCATCATCCAGCATTCTGTAAGTCAGTTCATCGACAAGATGTACACCGCCACTGTTGACATCCAGAACGATATATAAACCATTCATTTCGTACTTGTGAATCATGATAAAAATCTCCTTTTTTATGTTTCATACAGAAAAACGCCCTGCACAAAGTACAGGGCAGTGATTCCTGAAGTAATCCTTACTTATTTTCCTTTTCGCACTTCTGGTTAGCAACTGTGCAGGAAGTTTTGCAGGCAGACTGACAGGATGCCTGACAGTTACCGCATCCGCCCTTCTTTGCGCTCTGTACCAGAGTTGCCTGATTGATGGTCATGATGTGTTTCATTGCATTTTTCCTCCTTTCCGGAGAGTTATGAAAAACCCTTTTTTATTATTATAACATATCTGACTGCATAATGCAAGAGGATATGACAAGAAATTTACAAATTATTTTCCTGCAAATTTCAGTTGCGCTCTGAATCTCTCCTTTTCTGTTATTTTATATTATAGCATAAACTGACAAATTTGTCAATGCGGTTTAATTCATCATCATGCTGATAGACAAAAAGCGTTTTCCGAAACCGTCTTTTTCAGCGGAATACTGGACAGTCTGCATAGAGTTGGTATCATCATAAGCGAAAAGTTTTCCGCCTGCCTCCGTGAAGCGGTATCTTCTGTCAAAATTTTCCGAACGGATTCTCACCCGGCCATCACTGGCAGTATCCAGCACAAAACAGGTCGTGTGAATATTGCTGAGCGACTCTATATTGAAAAAGCTGTTTTCATCATAAAGGCTTCTGACATTGGCACACCATGATTTAGAAAGATTCTGTACACTGATAATCTGTTCCGTTGTGCCGTCACCGTCAATGTCGGCAGATACAGGATGTTCTGTTTTAAAATATCCTGCAAGATACTGATAGAATGCATTCGCCGCAGATTCCGGCGTTCCGGTGAAGGTGATATTGAAAATATCCTCTGCCGGTGTAATGCCAAGCATGGCATCTGCATTTGCAAGAAATTCATCTACAGTAATTTCCTGATAATTCCAATAACAGCTTCCGTTATAAAGCATACATGCGCTCTGCCATTTACTGCCTGTCCACTGGAAATATTCCTGAGAAACAAGAAGTCCGTTTTCGACAGTATTTTCATTCAGGTAGACATCACCTGTCACGGGGTCAAGCACGAAAAAATCGTTCTGTACACCAGTAGCATCATAATAATAAATTCCTGCCGAGCCTAAGCCTTCCAGTATCAGATTCTGACTGCTGGATTCCGTCTGCGGAATTGAGACAAGCAGTTCTGAAAAACCGTCTCTGTCAGGGTCACTGACGAAATAATAATCTGTACCGCCGGTGATGCTGTCCAGAAGTGCGGCGAAAATTGCTTTGTCAAACAGAACCGTATTATAATTCAGTGTTTTTTCCGGCTTGGAAGATACCGAAGTTTCTTCCGGAATATCAGAATTTTCTGCCGGAACGGCCTCTGCTTCGGTTTCTGCAACTGCCGGCGGGGGAGTGGCTGCCGATTTGGTTTCTACTGGGATTGTGGCAATCTGAATATCCGGCATAGTTGATTCAGCAACGCTGGTTTCTTCCTGCTGAATTCCGCACCCCGTCAATACTACAGAAAACATAACCGAGGCTGTCAGCATTAAATTGATAGTTTTCATTTTTTGAATTTCTCCTCCCGGAAACGGGGCGTGTTTCAAGTTAATACGGCGGTTTGCGTAGTTTTTGATTCACACCTGCAATACCGCCGGCAATGCCTGCCGGAAACATCAGCAGACATCTTGTGAACATCCGTGCAGTAACGGCTTCTTTCAGAAAGACACATCCGGCAAACAGAAACAGACTCAGAAACAGACTGCAAACAAATCCAGTACAGATGCCGTGTCTTCTTCCATGAAATCCGGCACGTTTGGATGCAAAAAATGCGCCGGAACTCCATAAGAAATGCATCATCCAGACAAGTACCCGTGCCGGAAGTGTTCCGGCTGTCAGCAGAAAAGCAATTCCCAGTCCGCCTGCAAAAATACAGAATACCCCTTCCAGTACTGAAAAAAGATACCTGTACAGCACGGATTTCCACACTCTGACATGATGCATTGTCCTCACCTCAGTGAGAGTATATGCCAAAATTATCAGAAATTATTCATCTTTTGGCTTGCCCAGACTGATACCCGATTTATTTTTCTGTTCTTTCGCCTTTTCAGAAGCAGCAGCTTCTTCAGCAGTCATGTTCTTGACAATGGCTTCCTGAATTACACGCAGTTTAACATGATTACTGCCGGTTTCGATTAAAACAGTTTTAGTATTGTCATCCACACGAAGCACAAGTCCGACAATACCGCCTCTGGTGATGACTTCATCACCGGGCTGTAAGTTTTCCTGCATCTGACGGGTTTCTTTTTCCTGTTTCTGCTGAGGACGAATCATCAGCAGGTAGAGAAATACCAGTACGACCATCGGCAGAATGAAAGTCGAAAGTACTGCACCGCCGGTGCTGACTTCGCTCGATGCAGATGCATCAGAAGCAAAAGCCGTCAGACTGCCGGAAGCAGTCATCATGGAAATGCCGGCAAACACGGATAATTTCTGTAAAATTTTTTTCATAAATCCTGAATCCTCCTGTTATGATTTGTTTTTGATATATTCATCAATCGACTGCGCAGCGGATTTGCCTGCACCCATCGCCAGAATGACAGTCGCTGCACCGGTAACGGCATCACCGCCGGCATAAACACCCTGCTTTGTGGTCATCATAGATTCATCCACGATGAGACATCCACGCTGATTTGCT
>JAFRMZ010000081.1 GCA_017430465.1 Oscillospiraceae bacterium | reverse complement strand
CAGAATGCAGGAATCTATTGATAAATACTATCCGGGTACAAAACTTGCTGTTTCTGAATATAATCTCGGCAATATCGGCAATGAAAAGACAACCGGAAAATCTGTCATCACCGGTATTGCAGAAGCTGAAGCACTCGGCGCATTTGCTCTGAACGATGTATATTTTGCAACTTACTGGGGAACGCTTCCGGAATGCCCGTATGTAGAATCTGCTATCAATCTTTATACTAATTATGATGGAAAGGGTGCTTCTTTTGGTGATACTCTGGTATCTGCCGAAACTGCTGACCTTTCCAAAGCAGCAGCATTTGCCTCTATCAACGGCGAGGACGATTCCGTTGTGACAATGACACTTTCTAACAAAGATGCATCTTCTGAAGAAAATGCTGTTATCAGCCTCACTGGTTCTGACAAGAATTATCAGAGTGCTGTTGTTTATGCTATTACACAGGATTCCAGCGATATTAAAATCATTGATGTACAGAACGATATTGAAAACAATACACTGACTGTTACCCTTCCGGCACTCTCGGTTGCACAGATTGTTATCAGCGACAAGGCAACCGATGCAACCATCACTGAAGAACCGGATATTACCGTCAAAGAAACTGTTTATAACTATGCAGATTTGGAACTTTCCAAGAATGGTTTTCCGATGATTCCTCTCGGCGATAAGGCACATCTGAAAGAAATCGTTATCAATTCTACCGCAACTTCCAGCGAAGGTTCTTCCTATGGCGGCGGCGGCGGACTCTGTTTCAATAAAGTTGTTCCCGAAGGCGAAACCGCAGAAGTCTGGGGCAGTAAAGCAACTTCCTACACACTCGGCACACAGGATACTGTTATCAAATTCGATGACAAGTTCACCATCGTAACTGATGCCGCTAACAACAAGTCCGAAACTGTTTCCGGCTCTACTAACGATACCTATGCAGAATTCCAAGGCGACTGGTGGAGATATTCTGAAAAGGAAGCTGACGGCTCTGATGTTCAGATTACTTACAACACCATCAAGCTTGTTTATGAATACGACAACAGCGAAGAACTTCCTACAGAATCCGAAACTGATGCACCTGTTTCCGGTATGCCCGGCGATGCTGACGAAAACGATGAAATTGACATCCTTGATGTTATCACCATCAACAAAGCCATTCTCGGAAAAGAACTTCTTTCCGAACAGGCACTCAAGAACATCGACTTCAACCAGAACGGCAAACCCGATTCTGATGAAGCTCTCATGATTATGAAATATATTGTCGGCCTGATTAAAGACTTCTCTTAATTTCTCTTAATATAAAAAGCGGAACAGCTTTCCGGAACATTTTCGGAGAGCTGTTCTGCTGATTTATTATCCCAATACACAAAACAGGCACTTCTGATTTCTCAGAAATGCCTGTTCTCCAATATTAGTTGGAGCTGATGACCGGATTCGAACCGGTGACCTACGCCTTACCAAGGCGTTGCGCTACCACCTGTGCCACATCAGCCTCACAACAATAATTATTATAGCATATTATCAGAGATTTGTCAAGTGTTTTTTGAAAAAATATAAAAAAATTTTTCCGGACGGAATTCGTCCGGAAAAACACAAATTTATTCAGAAACAATTCGGCTTCCGTCAGATTCTTTTACTACCTGAATCTGCGAATCAATGCGGTTTTTGAGCATTTCAACATGCGAAATCACACCGATGAGCCGATGACCGTCCGCCAGCTTTCCAAGAAGCGAAACCGCCTGATGCAATGACTGTTCATCAAGAGTGCCGAAACCTTCATCAATAAACATTGCATCCAGTTCCATTCCTCCGCTTGTTTCCTGCACGGTATCTGAAAGGCCGAGGGCAAGCGACAGCGAAGTCAGGAAAGATTCTCCGCCGGAAAGTGTTGAAACTTCCCGCCACTGTCCTGTGCTGTTATCCAGCACTTCCAGTCCAAGCCCCGACTGCGAACGCAGATTCATAGCTGTTTCACTGCACCGGAGCACAAATTTATCTCCTGTCAGCATAGAAAGTCTCTGATTAGCCCGAACAATCACACGCCGAAAATAATACTGCTGTACATAAGTTTCCAACTGAAGTTTTGCCTGTCCGCTTCCTTTCTGCCCGCTGACTGTTTTATACAAATCTGAATAGAGCATCCATTCTTCCCGAATTTGTTCCATCTGATGCAGGCATTCCCGAAGGGATTTTTCCGTCTGGATATTCTGATGCTGATGCTTGTCCAGTTCTCTGAGCTGATTTTCTGTCTGTTGAAATGCCTGTTCTTTCCGGATACGTGCCTGATGCAGGTCATCCAGCAGAACGGGCTGTTTTCCGGCAGTTTTGGCTTTCAGTTCCTGAACGGCATCTCTGAGAGAAACATATTCCGCACGGCCGGACTGCACTTCATTTTCAAGCTGGCTGATGATTCGGCTTTCCAGCACTGCGCCGTGATAAGCATCTGCATCGGGAAAGCCATTCTGCGTGAGAGCATTCCGGAAAGCAGTTTCCTGCTCCTGTACTTTCAGCGTAAGCAGTTCTGCATCTTTGCGGAGCTGTTCGAGATTGGCAGAAAGTCCGGCGCATAAATTTTCCTGTTTCTGGAATGTCTGCCGTGCATGATTTAGATTCGATTCCAGATTCTGAATTTTGCCACGGCATTCAGAAAGATTCTGCAACATAGAATCTTCCTGTACAGACTGTAACACGGGATTCTGCCGAAGGGAATCCAGTTCTGCACGGAGTCCGGCGCAGTTCTGGGAATATTTCCGGAACGCCTGTTCTTTCTGATTGCGGATTTTTTCAGCATTCTGCACCTGTGTCTGTGAGGGTGTATTCTGCATTCTGACGGCTGGTTTCGGATGATGCACCGAACCGCAGACCGGACACGGCTGATTTTCAATAAGTTCCTGTTCAGCGATAATTCCGGCTTGTCCGGAGAGAAATGCAGTCAAAAGCGTATGATAATTCTGTTCTGCCTCATGATATTCCGTTTCAGATTTTCGGAAAAAATCCTGCTGTTTTTGGAAATCCTTTTCTTTCCGGCGTAGTTCCTGAAAGAGAGGCTGAGCAGAAAGAAGCTTTTTTTCCTGTTCTCGGAGTGAATCGAGCTGTTCGGCTTCAGATTCTGCCTGCAACAGAATTTCCTGCAACGTTGCGAGTTTGGCGGAGGCTTCTGCGGAATTCCGAAGACAGACATCTGTCTGCTGATTTTTTCCGGCAAGCTGATTCCGGAGCTGTAGAAGCATCTGTTCATGGCTGGAAACTTTCTCGGCATTTCGGGCATTTTGAATCTGTAATTTTTTCTGATTCATTTCCTCTTTGCGGGAGAGAATCTGTTTCACGGCCTGTTCTTTTCGTTCCAGTTCGGAGAACTGTGCGTTGAGGAGTTCGCCTTCTGTCATCTGCCGGATAAGGCTGTTCAGTTCCTGCTGATGATGCTGTTTCTGTTCGGAGAGGGTATGCAGTAATTCTGTTTCTTTCTGATTTTGTTTTGCAAGTGCATCCAGAAAAACCTGAAACTTCTTATCGGGAGAGGGTTCTGTTTTGGGATACCATTCAGAAGAAAGCTCCATTCTCTGGAAATCCTGTTCAGCGTTCTGCTGTAGGAATTCCATTTTCCGGCTGAACTCTGTATTTTTTTCTTTCAGGCGTTCCTGAAACTGCTGATAGATTCCTGTATGGAACAAATCCTGAAACAATTTCAGCCGTTCCTTGCTTTCAGCATTGACGATTTTCTGAAATTCTCCCTGAGCAATCATGACTGTCTGGGAGAACTGTTTCTGATTCATGCCGAGCATATCCGCAATTTTATTATCGACATTAGTCTGACGTTCAGCAAGCAGAAACTTTTCGCCGTTTCGGATTTCGCAGAGGGTGACGGGAGACATGTTCAGTTTTTTCTGCCCGTCTGTGACGTTCAGTTTTCCCTGACGGTCGACTTCAAAAATTTTTCCCTGATGAGAAAACCGCAGACAGACATGTACTTTTTCTTTTTCGGATGCAAAATCAGAATGTATATTTTTAGAAGCTCTTTTTTCGGGATTGCTTGTCTTTCCGTAGAGCGCAAATGAAATGGCATCGAAAATGCTGGTTTTTCCTGAACCGTTGCTTCCGGAAATCAGGAACACTCCCTGACGGCCGATTTTTTCAAAATCAATCACAGTTTCTTTTGCAAATGTTCCGAATGCGGACATTTTTAATTTCAAAGGCTTCAAAGCAGTTCCTCCTGTTCCAGTTCTTCAAATATCTGACGGACAATCTGCATCTGCGGTTCTGTCGGCTCGTGGTTCTGATTCTGATGCATCCAGAACAGACGGAACATTTCGGCCGGTGACTGCATTTTTTCGGATTCTTCCGGCATAACAGAAGCATCCGTTCTCAGCCGTGCATTCTGTATGCTGAAACGGCACGTATGCGGAAACTGATTCCGCAGGTACATTCTGGCATCCGGAACGGGAATTTCATCCGTCATAATAATATGCACATAGTCCTGCGAAAAAGGCATTTCTGAGAGTTCTGCAAATGTACCTTTTATTGTTCTGACATCATGCGGAAGCGTGACAGGAATCTGTTCTGTCAGAATATTCTGTTTGTCCTGAACGGTTACAACAGTAAAGCTTTTTTTCTGATTTTCCTCTGAGAACGAATATTTCAGGGGCGAACCGGCATAGCGGACAGTATTTTTTCCGCAGGACTGCGGACAGTGCAGGTGACCTAATGCTACATAATCAAAGCCGGCGAACACATCCGCACTGATGTTATCCAGACCGCCGACTGCAAATTCTTCTTCACTAATCTGACCGCCGGTAATAAACTGATGTGCCAGCAGGATATTAATCTTTTCCGGATTCACGGGCGCATGGGCCAGTACTGTCCGGACAGCATCTTCATAGGAACTAATTTTCTCCTCTTTGAAATGCTCTCTTACTCTGGAGGGGGTAAGGAACGGCAGAAGCCAGATTTGAATTGTTTCTTCTTCCGGAAAGCTGACAGCCTGCATCTGGCCTGAAAACGGCGCAGATACAGTAATCTGACTGTTTTCGAGCAGTTTTCCGAAATAGGAAATTCTTCCGGCAGAATCATGATTTCCGCTGATGATATAGACAGGCTTCTGCTTTGCAGAAAGTTTTGTCAGAAAGTCGTCAAACACGGCCATTGCATCCACAGCGGGATTTGGTTTATCATAGACATCTCCGGCGATGAATACCCCGTCACAGTCTTCGGCGACAGAAAGTGCCTGTTCCAGCACGATTTTCTGGTCATTGAGCAGACTGTAATCCCCCAGCTTCTTTCCGATATGCAAATCGGCAAGATGCAGAAATCTCCTTGTCATGATTATTTCAACAACTCCTTCATTTTTCCGGCGAGTTCCAAATCTTCTTCTGAAAGTCGGATATTTGTCACGGCCTTTCTTCCGTCAGGAGAAGTCACGCTGATTTCAATCAGGCTTCCTTCTGTAATATTCTGTCCGGCATAGCCGAAAAACTGAATAAATTTCGGATGCCTTTCCTGAAATTTTTCAAGCATAGGCTTGATATGCATAAGTGCCATAGGATTCATAAAAAACTACCTCATTTCGTGATTTTCCGGAAACACCGGCTTTTTTAATTATATCATATTTTCCTGAAAAAAGCAAGCAGTTTCAGGCAATTTATTGTTATTTTTATGTCAATCAAGATTTTTTTTTGCGCAAATCGCCGAAATTGATAATTTTCACACAATTTTCAGAAAAATACCTTGCATCTGCATCATGCTTATGCTAAAATGATAATGGCAAAATTTTTAAAATAATTACTTCCCAGATAGGAGCGTATTTTCTTATGAGCAACAGAAAAACTAAAATCGTCTGCACCATAGGTCCTGCTACAGACAAACCCGAAATTCTGAAAGATATGATGCTTTCCGGCATGAATGTCGCAAGATTCAATTTCTCTCACGGCGACTATGCCACTCACAAGCAGAGATTCGACATGATTGTAAAACTCCGAGAAGAACTCGGCTTGCCGATTGCTACCATGCTTGACACCAAAGGGCCGGAAGTCCGCCTGAAAAAATTCGTAGATGACAAGCCGGTAGAAATCCATGACGGCGATACTTATACCCTCACTACAAATGATGTTCCCTGCACTGCTGAAATCGGAAGCGTAACTTTCAAGAATCTCCCGCAGGATGTCAGTGTCGGCACAAGAATCTTAATCAATGATGGTGTCATTGAGCTTTTAGCTGAAAAAATCACCAGAACAGATGTTATCTGCCGAGTGATTCACGGCGGTGTGCTCTCAAACAACAAGGGCATCAACGTGCCGGGAGTACGGCTTTCCATGCCCTATCTGAGTGATGCAGACATGAACGACCTTGAATTCGGCGCAAAAATGGGATATGATTTCATTGCAGCAAGCTTTGTGCGTTCTGCGGCAGATATTAACTATCTGAGAAGATTTACCGAAAGTCTTGGCTGGTTCAACGTCCGGATTATCGCTAAAATTGAGAATCTTGACGGTGTGCATAACATTGATGAGATTCTGGAGGCTGCTGACGGCATTATGGTCGCAAGAGGCGATATGGGTGTCGAAATTCCGTTCGAGCAGATTCCGGCGATTCAGAAGCAGTTGATTCAGAAAGGCTACAATGCCGGAAAACAGGTTATCACTGCAACCCAGATGCTTGAATCCATGATTAACAATCCCCGTCCGACACGTGCGGAAATCACGGACGTTGCGAACGCTATTTATGACGGTACAAGTGCGATTATGCTTTCCGGTGAAACGGCCGCCGGCCAGTTCCCTGTAGAAGTTGTCCGCACAATGGATTTAATTGCCTCCACGACCGAAGGCAATATTGATTATAAACATGAATTTGCTGTCAGAAAAGAAAACGACAATGTCTCGATTGATGAAGGCATTGCCCATGCTGCTGTAACAACTGCACATGACCTGAATGCACGTGCGATTATTGCTGTCACAAAGCGTGGAAAGACAGCACGTTTAATCTCGAAATTCCGTCCGTCCGTACCGATTCTCGGATGCACGACAGATGAAGACAATCAGCGTAAAATGAACATGAGCTGGGGTGTTACGCCGTTTGTGATTGATGAAGAAGACAATACAGACACGCTCTTTGCGAAAGCAGTTTCCGCTGCAAAGTCTCACGGCTATGTCAAAGAGGGCGATTTGGTAGTTATCACTGCCGGCGTACCGCTGGGCATTTCCGGCATGACGAACCTGATGAAAGTAGAAAGAATTTCCTGAAACTATTTTCTGAAAAGCCTCTGTTTCAGAGGCTTTTTCCATCATATACCATAAAAGCTCCGGCAGTTTCCTGCCGGAGCTGATAATTTTCAAATTTCAGAAAAATTATTCTTCTGCATCGTCATCAGCTTCTACTTCTCTCATAGAAATAGAAATTCTCTTGTTGTCGAGGTCGATACCGATAATCTTTACCTGTACTTCATCGCCAACGGAAACAACGTCCTTAACATTTTCCACACGGCGGTTAGCAAGCTGGGAAATATGAATCAGGCCGTCCACACCGTCAATAATCTGCGCAAATGCACCGAAAGAAGTAATAGATACAATCTTAGCAGTTACCACATCGCCGACAGCATATTCTGCCTTGAATTTTTCCCACGGATTGTCTTCCGTTCTCTTGTAGCCGAGAGAAATTCTCTGCTTTTCGGGGTCGAGTTCCTTGATGTAGACTTTCAGGGTATCGCCTACGGAAACGACCTGACTCGGATGCTTGATTCTGTTCCAAGACAGTTCAGAAATATGAACCATGCCGTCAATACCGCCGAGGTCTACAAATGCGCCATAGCTTGTCAAGGACTTTACTTCGCCTTCATATTCCTTACCTACTTCAGCAGTATCCCAGAAAGCAGCCTTAGCAGCTTCTCTTTCCTGACGGGAAACGGCACGGATAGAACCTACTGCGCTCTTTTTGCGTTCCGGAGCTTCCAGAATTACGAACTTTACAGTCTGGCCTTTCAGTTCATCCAAAGAAGCTTCACGGGGCAGACCGGTCTGAGATGCCGGAATAAAGATGCGAACGCCTTCATAATACACATTCACACCGCCCTTTACAATGTTGCTGACAACGGCTTCCAGTACAGTACCTTCTTCTTTTGCCTTGATAACTTTATCAACGCCGGCCTGTTCGTCAACTTTCTTTTTGGAGAGAGTTGCAATGCCGTCCTGGTCGCTGACTTTAATAACAATCAAGTCGATTTCGTCGCCTTCTTTTACGAGGTCAGAGGGCTTTTTGGTCGGGTCGCTGGTCAGTTCGCTTGCCGGAACAGTACCGGTCTGCTTTGCACCGAGGTCAACAATGACTTCGCTGTTGTTGACAGACATGACATAACCCTTCACTCTATCTCCGTTTCTCAGCTTTTTGCTGAAATTTTCGCTCTCGATTGCCTGAGCAAAATCAATGTCTTCCTCTTCCGAAATTTTGTTCAGATTTTCTTCCATGGTAGTAATTACCTCCTTAATAATATGCGCCGGTGTGGATGCACCAGCAGTAATGCCGATATATTCAGCATTAGTCAGGTCTAAAGTGTCAAGCTCGTCCGCATTTTCAATATGATAGCTTTTGCAGTGCCGTTTACTGATGTCATACAGCTTTACAGTATTGGAACTGTGTTTTCCCCCGATGACAATCATGCAGTCAGATTCCGAAGCGAGCGCAGCAGCATCAGACTGTCTCTGTTCGGTAGCACTGCAAATAGTTTCGTAAACAACGATATTAAAATCTTTTTCAGGAAGGACTTTTAAACACTCTCCCCATATTATATTATTATACGTTGTTTGCGCAACAATTGCAAGCCTTTTTGAAAAGTTTTTTTCCAAATTCTGAAAAAAGTCTTTCAGCACAATTTCATTCCGGAAAACAAAAAAATTTTGTTCACAATGTCCAATAATTCCCTGCACTTCGGGATGTGTTTCATCTCCGGCGATGAGAATAAAGCTTCCCTTTGCGGTTTCTTCGGCAACAATTTTATGAATGCGCCTGACAAAAGGGCAGGTAGCATCAATCACAGGATTACCGAGGGCATGAATCCGGTCATAGACTGCTTTTTCGACACCATGCGAGCGAATCACGACATATTCATCCGGACGGAGTTCGGAAACGTCCTGAATGATTCTTGCGCCACGGGCTTTCATATCGTTGACGACATCCGTATTATGAATAATCGGGCCTAATGTAGCAACGGGCTTGTGCTGTTCCAGCGCACGATAAACCATGTTCACGGCACGGTTCACACCGAAACAGAATCCGGCGGATTTCGCAACCTTAATTTTCATGAAGCCGCCTTCTTTCAAATATCCGCCGTTTCCAGAAACAGGGGATACAAAATTTTGTTAAAAAATTTTAAAACATAATTCATTATATCATATTTTTCAGGATTTGTCAAGTGCGAAACGGAATTTAAAATTTTTATGTGAATGTTCTTGTTTTTCTGACAGGATTATGCTATAATAAACAGGAAAGCAAAAAAATCACAGAGAGGAATTTTCTTATGAAAGCAAAAAACATTCTGACGCTGATGCTGATTCCGGTGCTGGCGGGTGTGCTGACTGCCTGCGGAGGAGAACAGGCGGACTCCGCTTATATTCCGGAAACAGCCCCCTCACAGAAGCAGACCTATCCGGTACTGACCACACCGGCCGAGGCCGAAGGTGTTGAGTTCGTGGATGCGCCCGAAACTGCGCCGGTTATCATTGACGGCGATGAACTTCCTCCGGAAGAACCTGTTTCTGAAATTTATCAGGCTGCACCTGATATTATGCCGGATGCCGAAACGCAATAACCCAAAATCTGCCATGCAGAATTTCGCATGGCAGATTTTTTTCTATTTTTTGCTTTCGGCTGGCAGTTCCGGTTCATCCACTAG
Source organism: Oscillospiraceae bacterium (assembly GCA_017430465.1). GTDB lineage: Bacteria > Bacillota > Clostridia > Oscillospirales > Ruminococcaceae > UBA3855. Next base: position 11,033 of record JAFRMZ010000081.1, on the reverse strand, counting down.
ATTCCGGATACCGTCCATAATCGGAGGCATAATTTCAGTCCGGAGTACTTTCAGCAGTTCACGTTCCGAGAGATTTTCTGTATCCGGCAGTGCAGAAGCCGGAATCGGTTCGCCGATTCTGACAACAATCCTGCTGCGGAAATGTAATTTTTCGCCGTCGAAATTAATTCCTATCGGGATAATATCGGCATGTACTCTGGAAGCCACCAGTGCAACACCGGATTTTCCCTTTCCGACACGGCCGTTTTTGCTTCTTGTGCCTTCCGGAAAAATCAGCAGATTCTTTCCGTTCCGGATGCAGTCAGCAGAAGTTTCAATTACCTGCATATCGCCAGAACCTCTCTCGACCGGAAATGCGCCGAGCCATTTAATCAGCGCAGTAAAGGCCTTGTTCCCCTCGAACAATTCTTTTTTTGCCATAAAGCCGAATCTTCCGTAGCCGGCAAGGGCTACCAGTACAGGGTCAAGATAGCTCCGGTGATTCGATACAAAAATATAGGGCCTGCCTTTCTGAATATTCTTTCTGCCCTCGAATTTCAGATTATACCAGAGATGCAGCACTCCTCTGACAATCAGCATTGCAATCGTATATATCATGATAGTATTTCCTCAGTCAAGCTTTTCTTTAATTAATGCTGTGATATGCTCCACAACTTCATGAAATCCCATTTCGGAAGAATCCACCAGAACAGCATCATCGGCCTGACATAACGGGGCAATAGCCCGATGCATGTCGTTATAATCTCTTTGCTGAATATCCTTCAGAATTTCTTCATAAGGCGGACAGTCCGGCTTTTCCCGAAGTTCCAGATAACGGCGTGAAGCTCTTTCTTCTGCAGAAGCTGTCAGAAAAATTTTCAAATCCGCATGAGGGAGCACAACTGTTCCGATGTCTCTGCCGTCCATGATAATATGATTTTCAGAAGCGATTTTCTTCTGCAAATCCAGCAGATGTTTCCGGACGGCAGGTACTGCCGAAACTTTCGAGGCGGCCATAGAAACTTCAGGACTGCGGATATAATCTGATACATCCTCACCGCAGAGCAGAACTCTTTGTACACCACCGATAAATTTCAGTTCAATATCAATTTTTTCAATCTGTTCTGCAATCAAATCCGGCTCAGCGCAGTGATTCCGGAGGGCATACAGACCGATAGCACGGTACATTGCGCCAGTATCGACATGGATAAAGCCTAATTCCTTAGCAATGGCTTTTGAGATACTGCTTTTGCCCGCACCGCTTGGGCCGTCAATGGCAATATTAACTGTTTTCATAATAACATAGCTCCTTTATTATTTATCATAAAAAAATCAGAAATGCATTGCTGCGAGATACCCTGTTGAAAAGGCTATCTGCAAATTGAATCCGCCTGTATAGGCATCCACATCCAGAATTTCCCCTGCAAAGAACAAGTTCTGAATAATTTTAGATTCCATCGTTTTCGGATTCACTTCCTGACAGGCGACACCGCCTCTTGTGATGATACCTTCTGCCATCGGGCGGGTATTTCTGACAGTGAACGCAAAATTCTTGAGTTCTTCGCAAATGCGTGTCCTCTGGGATTTTGTCAGGCTGTTATTTTTCAGATACGGCGGAAGACCGCACCGGCCGAGCAAAGGGGCAACCATATTTGCCGGAACAACTTTCCGGCAGAGACTTGAAACCTGCTGATTCGGAATTGCTGTAATTTCTCTTTGCAGACGCTTGTCGAGCTGTTCCATTGTAAGTGCCGGCTTCAGGTCAATGTGTACCGTACAGCCGGAAATTTCTCCTATATGTGCCGAGGCACTCAGCACGAGAGGGCCTGACAAGCCGAAATGTGTAAACAGCATTTCACCTTGTTCTTCATAAAGAATTTTATGTTTCTGCTTAAGTGTCAGCTTTACATTTTTCAGTGAAATCCCCATCATTTCGGCGCAGTCACGCTCAAGCGTTTCTAGCGGTACAAGCGAGGGGCGCAGTTCTGTCACGGTATGGCCGGCATTCTGCGCTATGGCATAGCCATCACCTTCCGAACCCGTTGCCGGATAAGTCGCACCTCCGACGGCCAGCAGAACTCTGTCTCCATAATAAGTATGCTTTTCGCATTTTACGCCTCGGCAGACCTGATTTTCAAGCACAAGTGATTCTGCCTTATCCTGAATTACTTTTACATGCTGATTCTGTAATTCCCGATGCAGAGCCTCAACAATTTCGGCTGCTTGGTCGCTGACCGGAAAAACTCTGTTCCCACGTTCTGTTTTAAGGACTACACCCAGTCCCTCGAAATAATTCATCACATCCTGCGGATTGCAGGATGCAAAAGCACTGTACAGAAATCTGCTGTTGCGGGGGATATTTTTCATCAGTGTTTCTGTATCGCAGTTATTTGTCAGATTGCACCGGCCTTTTCCGGTGATTCTCAATTTTTTGCCGATATTCTTATTTTTCTCGATGAGAATCACTTCATGTCCCAGTGATGCTGCATGAACTGCACTGAAACATCCTGATGCACCTCCGCCGATAATAATTACTTTCATGATTCCCTTGCCTCCAGCATCTGTCGTCGGCGTTCCGCAAGTGCCTGTCTTTTATTTTCAGTATCATCATGCAGAATCTGCCAGCCATTGTCTGACCATTCCAGCAAATCGCCTTCATGTGCGGTTTCCGGAAGTTTTTCCCGCAGAAAATCGGTAAATAAGCCGTCATGTTCGAGAACGGCGAATTCTCCTTCAAAACGGTCAATACTGTAAATCATAGTTTTTCTTACTCCTTGCCGTTTGTCAGCACATTGCAGGATTTTGTATCTTTGTCATATAAAAATATGACATCGCCCTGCTGTGCCGTGATGTAAATTTTATCTGTATATTTTCTGAGATGTTCCAGTGTACTTTCTGCCGGATGGCCATATTTATTATCCACACCGCAGGAAATGGCCACATATTTCGGCTGAACCTGTTCCAGAAAGGCTTCTCCGGAAGAAGTGTCACTTCCATGATGACCAGCTTTCAGAAATGTTGCTTTCAACTGGGAATTGTCCACAGTAGAAAGAATTGTCTTTTCTTCGGGAGTTTCCATATCTCCGGTAAACAGGCAGACAATATCATCATACTGCACCCGAAGCACCAGTGAAGAATTATTCAGAGAAGAAGCATGTTCTGAAACGGGCGCAAGTACACTAATCTGTGCATTTCCGAGCGTGAAAGCATCTCCGGTTTTCAGGGCTTTGTACTCTGCGCCGGAGGCTTCAACTGCATCGAGATATTTTTCATAAGTCTTTGTAGTCGGAATCAAAGAATCCTGAAATACAGGTTCAATTATAGCTTTCGGCTTGACAGAGGCGAATACTTTTGGAAAACCGCCAATATGGTCAGCATGCATATGTGTCGCCGCAGCGCAGTCAAGCTCTGTAATTCCCTGTGCGTTCAGATAGCTGACTATCTTTCCGGATTCTCCAGATTCTGCGGCATCTATCAGAAGCGTCTGACCGTCTGCTGAAATCAGAATGCTGTCACCCTGTCCGACATCCATCACATGTACCTGAAACTCCGCATCAGAAACTGTAATATTCTGATTCTGGGTTTCCTGCGGATGTTCCGTATTATATTTTCCGCTGATGAGCGCAATAATCGTCAGAATCACGACTACAATGCTGTAAATCAGCTTATTTTTGGAATTATCCTGCTGTTCTTCAGGGAGGGTATGTTTTTTTCCGGCCATGTATTAATTTCCTTTCTGATGCATTTTTCTTTGTTCCAATTCCAGAGGAGACATCAGAACTTTCCGTGGTTTTGCGCCTTCATAAGGGCCGATGATTCCTTTTTCTTCCAGTTCGTCCATAATTCTGGCAGCCCGTGCGTAGCCGAGCCGAAGTCTTCTCTGTAAATTGCTGGTAGAAGCCTGTCCCGCAGCGACAACGACTTCAATCGCCTGTTCGATTAAGTCTTCGTCTCCGGAAAGAGCAATTTCTTCAGAACCGCCTTTTTTCTTATCTCCGGAAACGGCCATCTGATTCACGGCTTGTTCGATAGCTTCATCATAGACGGCATCTTCGGACTGATTCTTGATAAATTCCACAACTTTTTCAATTTCCTGCGTGGAGACATAACAGCCCTGCACTCTGACGGGTTTGGGCTGACCACTTGGCAGATAGAGCATATCGCCATGGCCGAGCAGTTTTTCTGCTCCGCCGGTATCCAGAATAATTCTGGAATCTATCTGCGACATAACAGAAAGTGCAATTCTGCTGGGGATGTTAGCTTTAATCAAGCCGGTGATAATATCTGTAGTCGGTCTCTGTGTGGCAATAATCAGATGCATTCCGGCGGCACGTGCGAGCTGTGCCAGACGGCAGATAGCTTCTTCGACTTCTTTGGAAGCAGTCATCATCAAATCGGCAAGTTCGTCAATACAAATCACAATCTGGGGCATTTTTTCAAGCTGGAGTTCCGGTTTTTCGGTACAGATTCTGTTATAATCCTCCAGATTTCTGACAGCATTCTTAGCGAACACATCATAACGCCGGAGCATTTCCTGCACTGCCCAGTTGAGAGCACCGGCGGCTTTTTTGGGGTCGGTAACAACAGGAATCAGCAGATGCGGAATGCCGTCATAGACACGGAATTCTACGATTTTCGGGTCTATCAGGATTAATTTCACTTCATCTGGTGCAGCGTGATACAGAATACTCATAATAATTGAATTTGTACAGACAGACTTACCTGAACCGGTTGCTCCCGCAATAATCATGTGAGGCATTTTTGCAATATCGCCGATAATCACATTTCCGGCGATGTCTTTGCCGACACCGAATGTCAGTTTGCTTTTGGCGTTTCTGAACTGCGGAGATTCCAGCAGTTCCCGCAGGGAAACGGTATCTTTCTGTGCATTCGGCACTTCGATGCCGACTGCCGGCTTACCCGGAATGGGGGCTTCAATACGCACGCCTTCGGCAGCGAGATTCAGAGCAATATCATCCGAAAGACTGGTAATTTTCGAGACTTTCACGCCTTTTGCGGGTTTTACCTCATATCTTGTTACAGAAGGTCCTCTGGAAATATCATTAATTTCGACTTCGACATTAAAGCTTTTGAGCACTTCACGGAGGCGGTCTGCATTATTCCGGAGTTCCTGTCCTAAATTTGAAACATCGACATCGGAACTGCTGGCATTTAAAAATGCCAGTTTCGGCATCTGATATTCATTCTGCATTTTCTGTACTTTGCCGGAATTTTTTTCGATTTCGCTGTCAATATCCAGAACGGCATCCAGTACCTCATCTTGTTTTTTCTTTTTTCTGGAAGAATCCACAGCCTGATTAATCAAATCATCGAGTGAGGGAACAAGTTCCAACTGCTGATTATCCTCCGTTTCGGATGAGGATTCTGTTTTTTTAATTTTCTTTCTGACTTTGACTTTTGTATCTTTAGCAGGCATTTCAAAAAACTCGCTCATGCCTTTTTCGTCCTGCTGAACCGGCATTCCGATAGGAATATCTATTGAAAACTGATTTTTATCGGGAAGCTGTTTGATTTCTCCGCTGTGACTGGCAATAGCAAGGGCTTCCTGTTCATTCTGTTCCTCATCCTGTTCATAACTGGAAATCAGCCGGAAATCTTTTCTGTCTTCCAGAAAAAAATCTCCCATTCCGCAGAACGGTTTTTTCATCCACTGAAACAGTTCGGAGAGTGTTTTTTTAGTTGTCAGCATTATGCCGACAAAGAGCATTAGAATCATCATGATTTTTGCGCCGACTTCGCCGAAAACGGCTTGCATCGGATAAGCAAGCGCACTCACCATACCGCCTCCGTGCCATGCAATGCCTTCTTCACGGAGCATCTTGAAACAGCCGAAAAAATCATAATCCAGAATTCTTCCGCCTCCGAACATAATTTCAATAAAACAGCTTAAAAACACAATTCCCAGTATCATAAACTTTATTTGTTTTCCGAGCTTGTCTTTATCTTTTTTCTTGTCAATCTGGATTGCTGTCCAGAACAAGCCTATTGGCACGAGCACTGAAGCCACGCCGAACATTCCTTTAATCATCTCGTGCATCACTTTCCACATAGCACTTCCCTGCACGAGAATCATCAGCATCATCAGAATGCTGACCGTAAACAGACAGACAGAATAGATTCTGGCCGGCACTTCTTTTTTTTCCTTTTCTTCTTTTTCCTCTTTTGAGAGGGGCATTTCAGGAACTTCTTCGAGTGCGGGCATAGCCGGCTGTTTGGATTTGGATTTTTTTGCAGATTCCGTTTTCGGCTTTTCTGATTTGGCCTTTGCGGATTTATCAGATTTTTTTTCCGATGTCTTTGCACCGGATTTTTTATTGGATTCTGCCACGTTTACCCCTTTCTGATACTTATCTTATAGTTTCCCAGATACCATAGCCGGCGACTGTCAGTCCCAGCAGAAGCGTATACACTGCAAAATATTTGAATTTATTATTTTTCACGAGCAAATCTACTAACTTGATGGCTGCAATGCCGACTACTGCCGCCACGACAAAGCCAATCAGATAGACAGGAATTTCATTTATGGGCAGGGCACTGGCATCGACAGCATCCTTGATTTCTACCAGACATCCGGCCAGAATGGTCGGAATCCCCAGCATGAATGAATATTTCACGGCAGTATCTCTGTCCGTGCCGACAAACAGCGCACCGCAGATAGTAGAACCGCTTCTCGATACCCCCGGCAAAAGGGCTATCGCCTGAAAAATACCGATAATCAAAGCTTCTTTCCAAGTCATGGTAGCAGGGGTTTTGTCACCTTTTCTGCATCTGTCCGACATAAACAGGATAAAGCTTGTATACAGAAAAAAGCATCCCAGTGCGATGATATATTTCTCTGCGACTCCTTCGATAAAATCACGGACGAAATAAAACGGCACAAGCACGACAAGCGAAAGCAGAAGCATATAAATCATTCTTCGTTCCGGAGTGCCCAAGCCTTTCTTGATAAGCTTTCCGGAAAACAAATCTTTCAGCATTTCAATGCATTCTTTAAACAATGCCGATACAGTATCTTTAAAGGCAATGCAGGTTGCCAGAAGCGTTCCCAGATGCAGAAATGCTGAGAATAAAAAATTATTCTCACTTCCCGCATTCCCTGAAATATGCGCATAAAGCATCAGATGGCCGGAACTGGATACCGGCAGAAATTCCGTCAACCCCTGAATAATTCCCTGTAAAATTGCGTCTAACACTGACATCGTATGTAATCTCCTTTTTCCTTATTATTATATAATATATATTTATATCTGTATGTAAAGGCACGCATGTGCCTTTCTGTTCAGTCCGGATAGCGGACAGGTGTATTTTCAATTAACGCATATAATGCCGAAATCGCATCGCTGAGGCTTCCGGTCTGGTCAATCAAGCCCATTTCGACAGCCTGCTGACCGGAAATCACTGTTCCGACATCAGTAGCGAGTTCCTGCGTGTTTGTCATCAGCTCACGAAACTTATCCTCCGGAATCCGGCTGTTTCGGGTGACAAAACTGATGATTCTGTCCTGAATTTTTGCGATATAGTCAAAACTCTGCGGAACGCCCAGCATCATGCCGTTCATGCGCACCGGATGAATTGTCATGGAGGCTGACGGCACAATATAAGATTTCTTCGCACTTACCGAAAGCGGTACGCCTATGGAATGTCCTCCGCCGACAACCAGCGAAACGGTCGGTGTCTGCATTCCGGCGATAAGTTCGGCAATAGCAAGACCGGCCTCGACATCTCCGCCGACAGTATTCAGCAGAATCAGCAGGCCTTCTATGCTTCTGTCCTGCTCGACAGCGACCAGTGCCGGAATGATATGCTCATACTTGGTTGTCTTATTCTGCGATGAAAGCTCAAAATGTCCCTCTACCTGTCCGATGACTGTCAGACAGTGAATCAGATGCTTTGCATTTGCCGGACGGATACTGCCGGTATTCTCGATTACTTCGGCTTCATCGAGCTGTTTTTCATCTTCCCGTTTTTCTTCGGGTATTTCTTCCGGCGGATGATATTCGCCTAAATTTTCATTCTGCATGAAATCCACTCCCTTTCGGGAACAGTATGCCCTGCACTGACAAATATTATGCACATTTTCCGGACAGGATGACTCATAATGATTTCAGTATAGCATAATTTCAAATATTTGTCAAGGACAATGCGCCGTGAATTTTATCAATCCAAAATGCTTTCTTTCATACCGGAAACTTTGCGGGAAATAAAATTCTGATAAATTTTTTCTGTTCCTGCATTTCGGCAAAATCCGACACGCCTGTTATGCTATAATATAACCTACAGAGAGAAACAGAAAGAAAGGATTTTTTGCCATGCAGATTCATTATGACACAAGCAAATCTCAGCTTCTTGTCCTGCTGGACGGAGAAATTGACCATCATACCAGCGTACTGCTCCGTGCTGAAATTGATGCTGCCATCTATGCCCATATTCCAAGAACCCTGATTCTGGATTTCCATCAGGTGACCTTCATGGACAGTTCCGGAATCGGCCTGATTATGGGAAGATACAAAATTCTCCAGCCGATGGGGGGAGAAATTATTCTCCAGAAGCCTTCACCCTATATCAGCCGAGTGCTCCGGCTTGCAGGCATGGAACGCTTAGCACAGATTATCAATACCACAAGCCCTGAGGAGGTTACATCATGAAGATAACAAATGAATTCAAGTGTACGTTTCCGGCCGTATCGACAAACGAGTCCCTTGCAAGAGCAGCACTTTCGGCCTTTCTGATTCCGGCAGACCCCACTGCGCAGGAACTCGCCGACCTGAGAACAGTCATTTCTGAAGCTGTTACCAATGCGATTGTACACGGCTATCGGAACTGTTCAGGAGAAGTGGCGGTCTGCCTGCGGATGCTTCCGGACAGAGTTCTTTACATACGTGTCAGCGATAAAGGCTGTGGCATTCCGGATATTGAAAAAGCCATGACCCCTCTTTATACCACTGCTCCTGAAGAAGAACGTGCCGGATTAGGCTTTGCCATCATGCAGGAATTTACAGACTCTCTCCATGTCAGAAGTACACCCGGAAACGGTACATCGCTCACCATGCGCCGGAAACTCGGTCAGATTCATGCAGAAGAAGCAGAAGACTGACCGTCCCCGTCCGGAAGATAATCTTGGGCTAGTGCATCTTTGCGCCAACCGTTTCCGGAACAGGGGCATTCCCTATGAGGATTTATATTCCGCCGGATGCGAAGGACTTGTCAAAGCTTCCAATGCATTTGATACTGAACGTGGTGTACAATTCTCAACCTATGCTGTACCGGTAATTCTTGGTGAAATCAAGAGATTATTTCGGGAATCCGGAACAGTTCACGTTTCCAGAGGCCTGCGTGAACTGGCTATAAAAGTTCAGCAGATTCGGGAAACTTCTCTGAAAGAATCCGGCATTGACCCGCCTCTGAGCGTTCTGGCTGAAAAAACCGGCGCAAGTCCCGAAGAAGTTTCCATGGCCTTATGCGCCGTAAGTCCGGCGGTTTCGCTGACTTCTTCCGATGAAGAAGAAAATCAGATAGATATTGCGGTTGAAGCACCGGATGAAAAAATCAGTGACAGTCTGGCTCTGCATCAGGTTATGAAACAGCTTGCTCCAAAAGACAGAAAGCTTCTGGAACTTCGTTATTATCACAATCTGACACAGGTCAAAACCGCTGAAAAGCTTGGTATGACACAAGTACAGGTTTCACGGCGAGAAAAGAAATTATTATTATATCTCCGTCAGGAGCTACTCCGATAACACGCACCGGAACGCTGTCGGCAGAGAATACACGCTCTCCAGTTCCTTGGGATTCGCCCACACAAAATCAGAATTCTGCTGACCGCATTTCAGAAAAACGCCCTGCATCTGCCATGTGATATGTGTAAACACATGCTTTCTCTGGTTAATTTTTATCAATTCTCTGGGCTGGACACCCCATGCACTGCATGTCCGGATGCATTCTTCCGGTGCAAGGACTCCTTCCAGATTGGGCAGTTCCCAGAGTGAGGCCAGAAGCCCCTTTGCAGGGCGTTTCCGGACGGCGATTTTATCTTCATATTGCAGAACGAAAACAGTTTTCTGTTCCGTTCTGCGTTTTTGTTTTTTCTCTCGTACGGGCAGAAGTTCCTGTACATGATTCTGCTTTGCCATGCAGATTTCTTTCACCGGACAAATATCACATTTAGGCGCACCGTTCGGGATGCAGACTGTCGCACCGAGTTCCATAAGCACCTGCGTAAGTGTTCCGGCATTTTGGGTATCATAAATTTTCTGAAGCTGTTCGGTAAACTCTTTTTTGACATCATTATCCAGAATATTCCGGAAATCTTCTTCCAGTCTTGCGAGAACCCTAAGAACGTTTCCATCCACGGCAGGTGTCGGCAGATTCCAGCAGATAGAACAGACTGCTCCGGCGGTATAGTCCCCGATACCGGCCAATGCTCTGATTTTCTCATAGTCTGCCGGAAAATTCCCCTGATATTCCTGCATAACTGTCTGACTGGCTTTCTGCATGTTCCGGACACGGTTATAATATCCGAGTCCCTCCCATAATTTCAGAAGCTTATCTTCCGGACAGCCTGCGAGAGCTTTCACATCCGGCAAAGCTTCCAGAAATCTCTTATAATAATTTTTAACAGCTTCGACTCTTGTCTGCTGAAGCATAATTTCTGAAATCCACACATGATACGGCTCTTTATCCTGTCTCCACGGCAAATCCCGATGATGTTCCGGATACCAGTCAAGCAAGGGCTGTTTCATGCGTTCCGGAATTATTTTTTTCTTTCCGGCGATATTCTGCATTTTTGTAATAATCTTCTGATAAATGGGAATCATGTGCTGTTCTGTACACAATTCCGGAATTTTATTAATTGCAATCCAGCGGACATTTTTATTTTCATCCGGCTTATCAGCAATCTGCTGATTTTCGGGGGCAATCAACCCGTAAGTCACGTTGTAATGCAGATGTTCCGGAACATGTTTTCCATGTTTTTCGTGTGCGGGAACAGGCAGAATATCAATCGAAAGTATTTTCTTGGATAGAAAATAGACTTT
>JAFRMZ010000080.1 GCA_017430465.1 Oscillospiraceae bacterium | reverse complement strand
TTCTGAAAGGCGCAAGCTGGCAGGCTGCTCCGGGAGGATTCTGTTATAATACTACGCTGGCAGAACAGTATCTCGGTGTAAAATCTCCGGAAGAAATGCAGGCCAAAATCAGCGACTGGAACAAGTTTGAAGAAACTGCTGAAGAACTTTATGAGGCAACAGATGGCGCAGTTACTATCACTGCAACCATTGACGGCATGTGGCAGTGCTATGCTTCGGCAGCAAATGCCCCATGGGTTGTGGATGGAAAAGTCAATACCCAGACAGCAACAGATTTCACTAATATGCTGATTCCTTATGTGATGAATGACTATATCGACCCGACTATCGAACAGTGGAGCACGGAATGGAAGACTCTCGGCAAAGAAAATAAAACTCTTGGGTATTTCTATTCTACATGGTGTCTGACCTCCGGCACACAGCTCGAAGAAAACTGCGGTACAGAAGGCAACTGGAATATTGTAATCGGCCCTCAGGAATATTTCTGGGGAGGTTCATGGCTCTGTGTATCTCCCAAGTGTGATAACAGAACCGAAGCCAAGCAATTTATCAAATATTTCACATCTGATGCAGAATCTATGGAAAAATATGCGCTTGCTTCCGGTGATTTCGTCAACAACAAGAGCGTTATGGAAAAAATTTCGGCCGGAGATTATTCCAATCCTCTGCTTGGCGGACAAAATCAGTTTGCAGTGCTGAAAGATGTAGCGGAAAATATTAAGCTCAATGAAAGCATTACGCCTTATGACGAAACGCTGAAACAGGCTCTCAGATATGCATTATATTCCAGCATTTTCAACGGCAACGCACAGGAAGTCATTAATGAATTTTTGGTGCAGGCCAAGAATGACGTTCCGGAACTGTTTCCGGAAGAAGCGGATTCTCAGGAAAATGCCTATCCGGAAGCGGGCGGATAACAGCAAAGACAGAATTCATGCACAAGCAAATCCCCGAAGCAGTACGGCTTCGGGGATGATTTTTATCATAGATTATTTTTTTGTAAAAATATCTTGAATATATCTGCCAATTGATTAGGGATTTGAGTATACATCATGTGGCCTTGGTTAAGCAAATGGATTTCTGCATGACATTGCTGAGCATAATCTTGTGCGGCCTGCTGCCATGACAGGGCTTTGACAGGGGATTTCATATTACTTACAACAAAACAGGAAGGGCAACTTAAATAGCCTGTATTCTGAGCTGTTTCTGCATTTTCTTCTGCAAGCAGGGATTCTTCAAACACGGCATCACTTGTGATATTTTTATAATAAACTTCCTCATAAATTTGTTTTTCTTCTGGTGAGAGTTCATTACTGGTCAAGAGTCCGGAGGCGTTGACGGTTCTGTTTCTGAGGAGTTTGTCAATTATGCCTCGTTTGGCTATTTTCTGCATCAATGCTTTTGACTTTTCAACCATTGCTTTCTTTTTTTCATGAGGAATTTCTTTTGCCTGTGCTTTCATCATGTTAGGAAATCCCATATCTATTCCAAGTACGGCTCTTACTTCTTCCGGATAGGTATTTGCCCACCAGATTGCTTCAAAACCAGAATAAGAATGTGGGGCAAGTATATAGGGCGGTTCAAGATGCAGATTTTTTAATGCTGTTCTGCTTTCTTCAACAAGATTCTGAACAGTTCTTGGAGTCAGAGCCTGACCGCTTAATCCATATCCTGCCTTTTCCACAACAGCAATTCGATACTTGTCAGACATTCTCCTGTAGATAGGCTTATATTCAAGTACAGGACATCCGATACCTGAACCGGCCATGAAAACAATTGTAAAATTTCCGTTGCCTTCAGAATAAATATTTATATTTGTATTTCCGACTTTTGTGATTGTTCCGTATTTTTTCACAGTATCCTCCTGAATTGTGGTTTGTTTTAGTCATCTGATACCGAAAAAAGTTTGCTATCTCATGTTTCCGGCTTTGGTTCGGGTTTGCTTTCTTCAGAAATTTCTTCCTTATCTTCATATACAGGGAAGAAACCGGCAAGTCGGGGATATTTCTGCATTTTTTTCGAGAAAATGTCATACATGATGCATAAACCATAAGCTGAAATACCTGCCATCATAATGAAATAAGACATCGCATACTGAGATTTGGCTTCTGAAAGCATGTGATACATGATACCGCCAAGCACTATCAGAGGCATGGAAACAGCTAAGAAATTTTTCTTGTTTTTCAGACATCCGATAACAGAAATCAAACAGCCCCAGAATATTAGCTGTGCATAGAAATCCATATAGGATTTGACAGCATCAACATGGTCAACACACACCCACTGTGCAATTTTGCCCTTGTCTTTGTACTGTTTTCTGACCGTGTTATTCCAGATGCTTTGATAGCTCGTTTCATTCCACTGGGAAGCAAATTTCCGATAAAAGAAATCTTTCCGGTACTGCGGATTTTCTTTGAAATATTCCAGCCTTTCTTTCAGCAGATTCGTAGAATAGGCTTTCATAGCTTCCTGATTCAGCTCAAGTTCTTCAAATTTGGTAACAGAGTACATGCCCCTGTACCAGCCGGGAGCACGTCCGCCCTCGCACATGCCCATAGCAATCCATGAAATATAGGGCATAGAATCGCCTAATTCCGTACCGCTTTTCTTTTCGTAGTGAGAGGTTACCAGCGGGAGCACCGAAGAAGCCATTACGACAGAAACTGCGATATAAGCAATATCTTTCAGAAAATTTTTTCTTTTGAGCATCTGAATCACCGCAATAATCATCATGGCGATTACAACAATATAATTATTGTTTTTAATCATGACGGCAAGAGCCAGACAGATAGCTGAAACGATAGCCATCCAGATTTTATTTTTTCTGAAATACAGAATTTCCAGATACAATGCCCAGACAGCGAATGCAAATCCCGGAATAATTCCGTAAGTGAAGGAACAGAAAATAACTGCCTGTGCGCAGAATGTCAAAAGCACAACAGTGACATGACGAACACGCTTATCTTCAAAGAGTTCATGATTTATCAGAATAATGCCGTCATAAATCAGTGTCAGGAAAACGACATTTATCACCTGAATAAAAATTGTAGTTTCCTGTTCGCCGAAATTGGCATTAGCAATTCTGTAGAAAATTTCAGCCATGAAAATATAGCCTAACTGAAACGGATATTCCTGCAAATACTTGTCCGACATGCCGGAATAGTCTCCGGAAGCAAATTTCTGTGCATATTCGGTGATATAAGCAGAATCGAATGTCGGCTGTACCATCGAGGAATTGACCCATATCACACCAGTGACAAGTGTCCAGACAGTCATGAAAATTAGTTCTTTCCGGAGCGTGAGTTTTTTCATTTTCGGAAGTATCAAAAAACAGATAATGCCGAAAACAGCAAGCATAATCACATTCAGAAGCATATCATCCTGATAGAAAATAACGGATTCCTGCGCTTTGAAAATTCTGATAACAACGCTGTCCACTTCCTCGCCTTCCCCGATGATTTCCATACCGGTGGTAGAAGACAGGCTGATGATGCTCAGCATACCCATGATATAAATCATGAGAATACTAATAACGATTCTGGCGAACGATTCAAATTTTTCTGCAAATTTTGCCATGATGCAGACTCCTCTCTAAAAAATTCCAGCAGATTTTATTATAGCATATCAAAAAGGAAAAGTCAACAGAACGGCAAGTTTTTACTCATTTTTCACAAGAAGCCGACAGCAGAATAAAAGGACTGTGCAGAATCTGCACAGTCCTGAACTGCTTATGCTTCATTAGCAGTGGAAATTTCTGTAATCACTTCGCTCAGCAGGTTGGCCGGAAGCGGTTCATAACGCAGGAATTCAAGTGTAAAACTGCCCATGCCTCTGGTAACCTGACGGAGATACATTGCAAAATCATGCATTTCACGGGCAGGCACTTCGGCGATAATAGTCGTTTCGCCTTTTTCAGCCGGATTCATACCCAGCACTCTGCCACGGCGTTTGTTGAGTTCGCCCATGATGTCACCGGTATTATCATCCGGAGCAGTGACATTCAGTGTGCTGATAGGTTCAAGCATGACAGGGTCAGCATTTCTCATGCCTTCTTTATAGGCGATAGAAGCAGCCATCTTGAAAGCCATTTCGGAAGAATCTACCGGATGATAAGAACCATCCAGCAGAATGGCCTTTAACCCGACAACGGGACAGCCGGCAAGAACACCTTTCTTGACAGCATCCTGAAGCCCTTTTTCGACAGCAGGGAAGTAGTTTTTCGGAACAGAACCGCCGAATACTTTTTCTTCAAAGATTAATTCATCGCTGACGCAGGGTTCAAAAGCAATTTTAACATGTCCGTACTGACCGTGACCGCCGGATTGTTTCTTATGCTTTCCTTCAGCTTCCACTTTTTTGCGGATGGTTTCACGATAGGCAATCTGCGGAACAGAAAGTTCTACTTCTGCGCCGAATTTTGCTTTCAGTTTAGAAACGGCAATTTCGAGATGCTGTTCACCAAGTCCGCTGAGAATCTGTTCTTTTGTAAGCGGGTCTTGTTCATAAGTAAGAGTGGGGTCTTCTTCGACAAGTCTCTGCATACCGCCGGAGATTTTGCTTTCATCCCCCTGATTCTTGGCTCTGACGGCCATCGAGTAGCAGGGGTGAGGAAATGCCGGCATTTCGGCTTCGATAACATTGCCGGATGCACAGAGAGTATCACCAGTAGAAGCGGAAATCTTGACAGCGGCAACAATATCACCAGCTTCTGCGGATTTGATTTCTGTCTGCTTCTTGCCGAGAAGGGTATATAATTTGCCGATTTTTTCTTCTGCGCCGGTTCTGGAATTGACAACAGTCATATCAGAAGAAATCTTTCCGGAGAGGACTTTCAGATAGGACATCTTGCCGACAAACGGGTCAGCAACCGTCTTGCAGACCAGAGCAGCCAGCGGTGCGGAAGCATCGCACTTGATGTCGGAAGGTACTTCATCCGCAGCCGGAACTAATAATTCAAACTCTTTCAGGAGCATGTCAATGCCTGCCATGGTTAGTGCGGATGTGCAGACAACGGGGGTAATCAGGCCTTGATTCATGCCGTTGTGGATGCCGTCAATCAGTTCTTTCTGAGTGAAAGCTTCGCCCTCGAAAAATTTTTCCATCAAGGCTTCATCTGTTTCGGCGACTGCTTCAGAAACGGCAGCAACAAGGCCTTCCAGACGATATTCTTTTTCAGCCATATCAATATCAGGAAGTTCTGATTCGACAGCTTTTCCGTTTGCGTCATAAGTATAGGCTTTCATTTCGATTAAATTCACATAAGATACAATCTGTGCATCTTTGATAACCGGAACGACAACAGGGCATACTGTAGGCCCGAATACGGTTTTGAGTTCTGTCAGGACATTATAGAAATTTGCATCTTTATCATCTGTTTTGGTGACTGCAAACATTGTGGATTTGTTCATTGCTTTTGCAGCGGCATAAGCTTTTTTTGTGCCGACACGCACACCGGATTTAGCCGAAACAGTAATCAGTACAGTATCAGCAGCGACAATACCGGATAATTCTTCGCCAGCGAAATCCAGAATACCGGGAGTATCCAGCAGATTCATCCAGTAGTCTTCATACTGGAAACCAGCCAGAGCTGTGGAAAGAGAAGCTTTTCTCTTGATTTCTTCGGGGTCAAAATCGCATACAGTAGTACCTTCGGCGATTTTTCCGTGTCTGTCGGATGCACCTGCACGATAGAGAAGTGCTTCGGCCAGTGCTGTTTTACCGGAACTGTGATGTCCTGCGAGAGCAATGTTCTTGATTTTGTTTGCCTGAATCTGGTTCATAAAAAAATAACGCTCCTTTGCTGTAATAAAATAATAGATGCAGTTGCCTGCTGATTTACGAAATTCATAAACTAATATTTATTATAGCATTATTAAACTGATTTTGCAATGCAAATAGATGAAATTCTACATATTCTATAGAACGGGTGATGCTTTTTTGTATATTGTGCATAACAGAAATGCAGATTTCCGAAATTTGTGCCGTTTAACAGAGAAACTGTTTTTTTCTTGACAAATTATCATAAATATGGTAGAATAATACATAATAACTATAGCATTGCGAGGTAAAAAATTATGAGTGACATGTTTTTTTTAATCAGAAACGGCATTGTACTGGGGTACAGAGGCTATGACACTGCTATCACCATTCCGGCGGGAACAACCAGAATCGGCGACAATGCGTTTCAGAATCATCCCATCATTCAGGAAGTCACCATTCCGGACAGTGTGAACCGAATCGGCTTCTATGCGTTCAGCAATTGCAGAAAGCTGACAAGCATCACCATTCCGGACAGCGTGAAGAAAATCAATAAACATGCATTTGACGGCTGTACAGCACTGAAACAGGTGATTTATCACGGCGTGAAATTTGCACCAGATGCAAAAATCACTTTAGAAGAAGTATTCCGTGTGATTGATACCAAAGATTTCACCTCGGCGGAAAACTGGACATCTGCCCAGAGATACAGTCTGTTATGGGGCATGTTCAGCCAGAATCCCGAAGATAAGGACGTTCTGGCAGGCATCAAGAAGAATTTTGTCAAGATGTTCAAATATCTGATTGATGAAAATGATGTACAGACTGCTGAAAAAGTTCTGAAAGAAAGCAAACTGGTGAACAAGCGCAATCTCGAAAGCATCACAAAATATGCGGATGAAAAACAGGCTTCTGAAATTCAGGCACTCCTGAAGGGAGAAGACAATGCAGAAAAACCTGACTGAAGCAATTGAGCTTTTTGTTGCTGTTGTTTACTTTTTCTTGGGAGAGTTCAAAGAATGGCTGTGGCATCTGGTAAGGGTGCTTTTCTCTCCGGCAGATAAATTAATAAATGCTTTTTGGAACATCAGCTTTATCCGCAAAGTACGCTGTCAGAAGGAAAGAGAAAAACTAGAAGCATATCTGAAAGAAGAACTCGGCGAATCCGAAGAAGAATTTGTGATTTCTTCTGAACATGAACTGAAAAGATATAACGGAACAGCAGAACATGTTATTGTTCCAGATGGGGTGAAGCGTATCGGAAAATATGCTTTTGCCTGCCGTAATGTAAAAAGCGTTGTATTTCCGGAAAGTGTGGAGTCCATTTCTTATAGCATATTCTGTTTCTGCGAAAATCTGGAGTATGTCACACTGCCGGAATCGCTCAGGGAAATTTCAGAAGATGCACTGCATATATATAATAAAAATTTTGAAATGACCTGTCGGGGAATTCGTCTGCCCATCGGCAAATTGTTTGATGAACTGCATGTTTTTCCAAAAGATGTCATAACTATGGTTCAGTTTCATGAATATCAGTTTGTGGAAGAATTTTTCATAAATACACCTGCGGTACATTTTGTGGAATATCTGTTCAGCCGTGCGCTGGAACATCCGGAAGAAACCGCACTTCGTGCTTATCTGAATGAAAATTTTGATGAAATTCTGAAAAAATTTCGGGAATATCTGCAAGCCGGTGAGAAATGTAAATCATTCCGGCCGGAATATTATGAAAAAACATTCAATCCCAGAATGGAAACCGAACTGATAGAAAAGCTTCTTGCATCCGGAACATTTTTTACAGAAGCTTCCATTGCAGATGCCATCCGGCTGACAAATGAACAGGAAAATTATGAATTGCAGTTGGAACTGATGGATTATAAGGCTTCACATTTCAGCGGAGGCATAGAAGGTATTACACAGCGATTGAGCCTGTAAAAAAATCCGGCATGGAAACATGCCGGATTTTTGGTTATGCTTTCATTTTCAGGAGAGCTGCTGCCCATCCTTCTTTCTCTTTGACAGTGACTTTCTCGAATCCGTGCGCTTCCAGTTCGTTCAGAACTTCGTCAGCACGTTCGATAATAATGCCCGAAACAATCAGATGTCCGTCTGGTTTCAGAAATGTTCCGAACAGTCCGGACATAGCGATTAAGACATCTGCCACAATATTGGCATAAATCAGGTCGTAGCCCGTGCCGATTTTCTCACGGAGTGCCGTATCGGAGCATATATCACCGCAGTAGGTGTGATAGACATCCGGACGGATATGATTCATCTTCGCATTTTCGAGTGCAGTTCTGACAGAATTATCGACAATATCAACAGCAACGGCGGAATCTGCACCAAGAAGCATTGCACCAATCGAGAGAATACCGCTTCCGCATCCCAAATCGAGAATCCTGTCATGTTCTTTCAGAACAGATTCTGATAATTCAAGGCATAATCTTGTTGTGTGATGTTGACCTGTTCCGAAGCTGGAAGCAGGGTCTATTTCGAGTACAGTTCTGCTGTTGTTTTCGGGAATCTCCTCCCATGACGGCTTGATGAATAATTTTTCTCCGACAGGGAACGGCTTGAAATACTGTTTCCAGTTGTTTGCCCAGTCATCTTCTTTTACATTATTGCAGGAAATTTCGAGACTGCCGAAGAAATCAGCATCCTCACGGGATTTGAGATTCTGAATCAGATTCCGGACACTGGCAAACTGTTCTGCCCCCTGTGCATCATCGGGCAGATAGAAAGTTACGCTGGTATCGCAGTCGGATAACTGCATTAAATCCTCATCAATATAATCCCATTTGCCCTCTTTGTCCTCAAGAAATTCCTGAAAGCTTTCCTTATCCTGTGTGACAAAGCCTTTCACGCCGGAATCAGTCAGCAGAGCGCAGAGAATTTCCAGTGCCGGTGTTTCGGTAATAATTTTTACTTCAATCCAGTTCATGATGTATCTATCTCCTTTTTCATGATAAGAACCGCCGTTCATAGCCGGACGGCGGTTTTTTTAGAATTAAAATTACAGTTCAGCGAAATTGAGGGCAATCCAGCCTTCAAATCCGTTGTAGAGAACTCTGCCCCATTTGAAGTTTTCATCTACTTCCACGACATTGAGGGAGGTATTGGCCGGAATCACAGTCAGAATATCTGATGCAGTATCTGCATTCTGGCGGAGATTCAAATCTGCCTTGATGGTGAATCGGATAGACATGAAAACATGTTGTTGTTTGATTTCTACCAGAGTGGCCGCAGCCTGCGTCTCCGGAACAAGAAGCGTTTTGGTTTTCTGGATTTCAGCAGAGGATTCTTCACCGCTGACGGGAGCTGTTTCCGGAGCATCCTGCAAGATGACAAATTCGACTGTATCAGAAATAACAGTATCCGGAATTTCTTCCAGAACGGGGTCAATAATTGCTTCGGGAGCAATTTCTTCGGAATGTTCAGGCGAAAGCACATCCGGAGTTTCTGTTGCTGTAGTTGCCTTAGTGGTGATGACAATTTCGGAAGAAACAGACGGTCTGGAAGTTGTCACGGGTGCGGAAGTGGTAGTCATCGCCGTTGTGGTCGTGGTAACGGCAGTTGTAGTAGTTGTTGTAGCTGTCGTGGTTGTAGATGTTGCAGTCGTTGTGGAAGCTGTTGTAGTTGTTGTTACGGGAGCAGTGGTTGTTTCGATGACAGCAGTTGTTTCTGGCGGAAAGGTTTCCGGCATAACCGGAGCAGTTTCCGGCGCATCGAGACAGGCTTCTGTCAGCAGTTGAGTTTCTTCTTCAGGAATTTCTTCCACAGAAGAATTTTTTCCTCTGAACAGCCGAACCTGTGTTACATCGCTGACGGCATACTTATCAAACAGGGAAGTAGAACTGCTTCCGGGGTCCATCATGGTGACTCTTGAACCGCTGACGGAATCAATAGCAACAAAATGGGTCATTTTGGCGTTGCTGATACGTACCATGACATAATAGCCCTCATCAAGATAATTTTTGATTTCCTGTGCTTTTTCGGCCTGCGTTGTGCCTTTGAGCACATTATAGGAATCCACATACTTGAAATCGGGAGCATAGCTGGACAGTGCCCACCAGTTGAGCAACCCGCTGGAGCTGAATCCGCCGTTGTGATTCAGAAAATTCACAATTACGCCCGGATTGAAATCATCACTGGTAACAGAACCGGAGTGTACCATCAGAATAGCGGCGGAAGTAACAGCACATCCGCTTGCTTTTACAGTATCGGAACTATTGCCAAGATACATTGTACTCCAGCTACTTCCGTACTGCTTCCAGCTTTTGTAGTCCTCACTGAATGCGTAAATCAGGGAATTTCCCAGAATAGCCGCACTCATCACAACGGACAGCACTGCGCCTGCAATGGCGAGTTTACGTTTTAGAAATGACATGAAATAATAAGACTCCTTTCAGATGCGTTTTAGGCATTTTTTGATTTTTTTCGTTTGGCTTTTGCTTGTTGTCTGCGTTTTTCAGCCTGTTCTTTCAGATACTTGACACGGCAGTCATGCCAGTTCTGATAAAGCAGGGCGAGTTGCTGTGAAGTAAGATTTTCCGGCTGACCGTATAATAAAATATTTATCTGGTCAAACAGAGTGCTTTCGGGACAGAATACAGATGACCGGCCGGCCAGTTCGTTTACGGTTGTACTGGACGGCAGATGCATCAGTTGACACATGTGCCGGAAAACAGCCGCAGCACTTTCAGAAGGCGTAAGCTTAAGTATCCGTTTCCGGAACAGCGATTCCCGAATCTGTGGAAGATAGATATAAACCAGCCCTGCAATGACTGCGAATCCGAGCAGAACAAAGCCCCAGCGCATCACATTTCGGTTTTCGGCTTCCTGATTTGAGGTATCTTCCATGCTGGGGACAGTGGGTTCAAAACTGCACCATCCGTAGCCGGAAATATAGACTTCCGGAAATGCATGGGCATCACGGACTTTAATCACAAAATTAGTTTGATAGCCCTGTATATTCCGGTCATACATTTCGCTCATGTTATAACCCTGTACATAGCGGGCAGGCAGACCGATGCTCCGGCAGAGCATTACCATTGCAGTGGCGTACTCATAGCAGACGCCAGTTTTGCTCTGTGTCAGAAATGTTTCGGCATTTTCTCCACGTGCTTTCTGATAGGACTGGTCATAGACAAAGCCTTCGTTCAGGAAATAATCTTCAATTGCCATTGCCTTGTCAAAATCTGATGTCAGACCGTCAGTAATCTGCTCGGCAAGACGGGTGATAACTTCGCTCTGAAAATCCTGTGCATGTGCTGTTTGCAGATAAGCGTAGGCTTCAGAGCATTCCTGCTGTGCCTGCGCAAGCAGGCCGGCCTGTTCCGGAGAGGTGTCTTGCAGAATCCCCTGAGCCTCCTGCAATAAGCTGAGATATTCCGAACCGGAAAGTTTTTTCAGAATCGGACATACATCACGATAGAGCGCATACGAATCAGGATAATACTGCACCTGTGACCAGCCGTTAATATTAGAACCACGGAATGTATCTGTTTCGGAAATTTGCAGAATACTGCGGGACGGGAAAACAGGTGCAGAAGTCCTTGTCGGGGATGGCAGTACCTGCATCGGATACAGCGTATAAAGCGATAAAGTACGTGTTTCCTGCTCCGGCAGAGCTGTACCGATGAATTCCGAAAGCTGATATGTTTCAGCAAAATCGGTATCCAGAGAGCCGGCATCCAGTATTGCCTGCAAGAGTTCCTGCGGTTTGTAGGTCAGCGCACCGGCGGAAATTTCTTTGTCCGGATAGTCATAATCACGGATGACATTCCAACTGTCATTTTCCAGATAATAAGAATAGGTCTGCGTTCTGAGGCGCAGTGGTTCAGAAGATGACGCATAATAAACGGTTCTGGCATTGTTGGATGTTCCGACTGTATTGTCAGTCGAATCCGTGAACATGCTGATAGCGTTCATGAGTACATCTGACCATGAACTGTAAGACATTGCATTTTCAATAAATTCACGGTCAGCAGTAATGGTCGGCTTTGGTACAATTGCCGCAGCAATCGAGAAAAGCAGGACATAGACAGCAATCGACATGCTTCCGTGAAAACTAGGCAGATAACGGATTTCTGCCTGATTGTGAATCTGACGGCAGTAAATCATCAGCAGGAAATAGCTTGCCAGCAGAATGATAACAAGTACTGCCGGCATCTGAATGCCTTCTTTAGCATACAGGCTTAATGGTATCAGCATAATCAGAAACTGCATACTCATCCGGTATCTGATTTTTGAGAAATAATACACGGAACTGGTCAGAAAACCCAGCATCAGCAGATAAATCGAAACAGTGTACCATCCCGAAAATGCTACAACCCCCTGCGGAGTCAGAAACCAGACAAGAAAACTGATAGGATAGCTCTGCTGTCCCCATGTAGTCAGCAGTCCCACGGTTTGCAGACCGGCAAACAGGTATATCAGATATGTCAGTGAGCCGAGCCAGCCGTGAGATGCAACAAAATCATAGAAACGCATCATCAGCCAACTGACAAAAACAGCAATGACAGTATATAACCAGGCCATATCGCTGTGATAATAATGCATAACAGTCGTCACAAGAAATACTGCATAGAGCTGTACAGGGTCACCGATTAGCTTTTTCAGAAAAACAGCAGTCGGATGATGGGACAGCTCCTGTAATTTATTCCACAACGGTATCACCTCATTTTTGACAGAAATTTTATTTTTTCAGATTCTGCATTGTGAAATCTTCTCCCAGACTCCACAGTGCATCCAGTCCGGAAAGTGCAGCCGCATCTGTTCCGGCCGGAAAGACTGCACCGACATAACCGCTGTCTTTCAAAGCAGAAGCCTGTACAGCAAGTTCTTCATCTGGTCTGGAAGTATATATCAGACAGGCAGCAGATTTTTCATGTGTCATTTCCGTATCTATACGGTTTCCGTCATGAAGAAAATCAGCGGTAGCAATTTCAACAGCAGCATTTCTGACATCGTCTTCATTTTCCAGAAGCAGTGTTTTCCAGACAGTTTCCGAAGCAAAACGGATAGTACAGGGAATTCCCTGACGGACGAGCAGAATCAGAAAGCCGAGTGCGCCTTCCAAGATGATTTCACGGCGTTTGAGTGCGGTTTCTGTTGTTTCCGGCTGTAAATCAAGAATTACAGCCGGACGGACTGTAGCAGTAGCTTCATCTGTACGAACCATGAGTTTCTGACGTTTGGCGGACATTTTCCAGTTGATGCGCTTCAGACTGTCACCGGGGATGTAATCCCGATGAACATAGCCGGGCATCGACTGCGCTGAAAATGCCGAAGAAGTTTCTTCTTCTTCATCATCCATAGTCAGAACAATATTGCTGACAGTATGAAGCATAACAGTGGCATTACTCAAAGAGGGAATCTCCGGAATTACGCCGACTCTTACGGGATTCGGCAGAGATTTGACCGGAAATCTGAACCATCCCAGATAATCAGAAACAGCCAGTTCCTGAACAGAAATTTCACCACAGCCGGCATACTGTGCAGTCAGGCCGGAAGGAATTTCAAGCGGTTGTTCGGCAGTCATGGCACTCTGTACAATTCTGGGGTCATCCGGAACGAAATTCAGGGCTGTTCCGAGGCGAAAACGCAGAAAAGGCACAGGAAGCCGGCCTTCTGCCGTCAGTATGACTTTTGCCGTGAAATGCCGTCCCTTTGCCAGATAAACTGGTGAGTCGAGCTTTGCCGTGATATGCCGGCAGGCACGGTAACTCAGCAGGACGGAAATCAACGGGGCAAGAAGCAGAAAGCTCCATACAACTACACCAATATCACCATCAAGATAATTCGTGAAAGCATAAGCCATGCCGAACATCATCAGCAGGCCGAAATAAAGCTTGGAATGTTCCAGCAGGGCAGAGAGTCTTTTCATAGCGGAAATCCTCAGGTTTCCGGCGGAACGGGGAGCGTTTCCAGAAGATGCTGTATCAGTGCTTCGGAAGTGCCCAGACTGTTCCGGCCTTTTGGGGAAAGAAGAACACGGTGTGCCAGTACCGGAACGGCCAGTTCTTTGACATCATCCGGTGTAGCAAAGCTTCTGCCATGCACAAATGCTGCTGCACGGACGGCCTTATAACATGCAATACTGCCTCTCGGACTTACACCAAGGGCAGACATATCGCTTTCTCTGGTAGCTCTGACAAGTGCAAGAATGTAATTTCTGACAGCATCGGAAACCTGAACAGCATTGACTGCCTGCTGTAAAGCACTGACTTCCTGTGTAGAAATCACGGCTTCGGAAATATTTGTGATAGGGTTGCCTTCGCCGTTGCGTTCCAGAATGGCGAGTTCTTCCTGCAAGGACGGATAGCCCATAGAAATTTTCATGAAAAATCTGTCCATCTGTGCTTCCGGAAGATGATAAGTACCATAAGTTTCCACGGGGTTCTGCGTGGCAATTACCATAAACGGAGAGGGCAGTATATGTGTTTGACCGTCAAGGCTTATCTGATGTTCTTCCATGATTTCAAGCAGAGCCGACTGTACTTTAGGAGAGGCACGGTTGATTTCATCAGCAAGCAGAAAATTACAGACGGCTGCTCCCGCACGGTATTCCAGAGAACCATCTTTCTGATTGACAACAGAATAGCCGGTAATATCAGAAGGCATAATATCAGGAGTGAGCTGAATTCGATGAAATTCACCACCGACAGAACGGGAAAGTGCGGCTGCTAGCTGAGTCTTACCGACACCGGGCACATCTTCCAGAAGAACATGACCTCCGCACAGCATGGAAATAATGGCTTGCAGAACAGTTTCATTCTTTCCGATGATAACCTTGCCGACACTTTGCAGAATATCCTGCACATCTTTTTGCATATTTAGAAAATCCTCCTCTGTTTTTTATATTATAGCACAAATTTTTGAATTTG
>JAFRMZ010000079.1 GCA_017430465.1 Oscillospiraceae bacterium | reverse complement strand
GTTTCGATTTCCGACGCCAGCCATCCAATGTTCCATAAGGAATATTCAGCTGTACTGCTGCTTTTTGGGTCCCTATCTCCTTTGCCAGCTTCACTGCCTGTACTTTGGTTTCTTCATCCTATGTTCTTACTGGCTTCTTTGACATCATACTTCAACTCCTCTGTTTATCATTATATTTTTTTGAGGAGTATCTTCAAGTTTTATTATACCACATCAGAAGAAGAATAAATATAACCTCCTCGCAGAATGTCATAACATGACTTCTGCGAATTTTTTATATAATTTATTTCAAAGTCTTGTATTTACAGAGAAAATATGGTATAATATAAAGTATAGAATAGAAAGGAGATGATATGATGCAGGAACTAATTGACCGTGTCGGTGTACTGAATTTTGTACAGATTGTAGTAGAATGTCTGAATGAAGTATTTATTTCTTTGATACTGTTAATGCTGTTGATTGGGATTCAAGGTTACAAGGGAAAATCTTATCTTGTTAAAACAAAGATTTCCCTGTCAAAACACTTTGTCGTTTTTTATATTACTATCTTATTGTACGGTATCTTTGAAATACTAATTCATCTGTTTAACGGAGATACTACACTGCTTGGAAGAACTGCACTTCAAGTCGGTTTATTCTGTTCTTATCTTATCGGCGGATTTCATAATACATTTCTTTTACAGGCATTCAAGAAATATCTGGCTGAAAGAATGAATATGCCTGCACTGAAAAAAGCAATTATGTTTTTTCAGGTTTTACAGATGTTTTTAGCATTGGTAGTGTTATTCTCACCATTTAAAAATATTTTTTATCAAATCAATGATAAAAATGAATCTGCTTATCTGTGGGGAAATTTCCTTTGGCATGGCATTGCTTTAGGAACATTTTTATTTATCGGGCTTGTAATACTTTTCAACTGGAAAGAAATGAATCCTGCTTCCAGAATGATTATTATTGTTATTGATGTTTTTCCTTTGATAAGCTGTATCGGAAGTTTTTTCAGTTCAGCAAGCAATATTACCAGTTCTGTTATGGCTCTGATAGTATTTATACTTTATGAACAAAACAAAGCACAGTTTATTATTAAAAATATGTATGAACTGGAAAAAGCAAAGATACTTCTTGCAGAAAGCCGTCTTTCTCTGGAAGAAAGCAAGAATCGGACACTTATGGCACAGATACAGCCACATTTTATTAACAATTCCCTGATGGCTCTCCGTGCAAGATGTATACAGTATCCTGAAATTTATGAAAGCATTACAAATTTTTCATTGTATCTCAGGTCACATTTTGAAGCACTTGGCGATACCAAAACAATTAGTTTTGAACAGGAAATGACAAATATTGAAGCATATCTTGACTTGGAACAGCAGAATTATAAAGAGCGTCTGGTTGTGGAATATGAAATTGAATGTGATGATTTTTCAGTTCCTGCCCTGTCTGTCCAGCCTCTTGTAGAAAATGCCGTCCGGCATGGTATCGGCACTTATGAAAAAGGCGGTACTGTGCAAATCAATACTTATCGAAAAGGCGGGAAAATTATTATTGAAGTGATTGATGACGGTTCCGGAAAAAATAATATTACACCACAGCAAACTAAACGAAAGGGAATCGGTGTGGAAAACGTCCGTGCAAGACTGCAATCCATGAGCAACGGAAATCTGGAAATTATTTCCAGAGAAAATGGAACAACAGCAAGAATCACAATAGAAGAAACGAATTGAGGTGAACAAAATGATAACACTTTCTATTGATGACCAGCAGGAAATTACAGAATTGATGAAAGTGATGCTGACAAAAATTGACCCGCACGGAACACATCTGACAGCCGTTTGTTTGTCGCAGGCATTGGAATTATTGAATCAGTATAATGTGCAAATCGTTTTTCTGGATATTGAAATGCCGGAATTAAATGGTATTGCTGTTGCTGATAAACTGAAAGAAGATTTCAAAAATCTTAATATCATTTTTGTAACTGGTCACCCTGAATACAGCCTAGACGCTTACAGTGTCCACCCAAGCGGATTTTTAACAAAGCCAATCTGTGAAAATGATATTATTCATGAATTGCATAATCTTCGTTTTCCGCTGGAATCTGTAAAAAGCCCTTTAAGAGTGCAGTGCAGTCCATTTGCACTGTTTCTGGATAACAAGCCGTTTGAATTCAGCCGTGACAGAACGATTGAATTATTTGCCTATCTGGTTTACAAGCAGGGAGCATTCTGCACAAATGGGGAATTGCTTGGTGTTTTGTGGGACGGTGACCCGAATAAGCAGGGACATCTCCGGCAGTTTGTCATGGACATGAGAAAATGCCTTGCAGAAATTGGCTTAGAATACATCATTAAAAAGAAATACGGCAAGATTGGAGTCGATATTGACGCACTGCAATATGAGGGCGACCCCGAAAAAATTAACGAAGAATTTCTATGGTTGTGAAATATGCACAAAAATAAATCAACATTTTATTTACTTTGAAATGTTCCGTGTAACGCTCTGGTAACATTCAGGTAACGGTCTGGTAACACTTGATATGATATAATATATTCAAGAATTAATTTTCTTGATAAGTTATATCAGAAAGGTTACCGGACTTTTTTTTAGTACATGGAAAGAAGTGATGTACTGATGCAGAAAAATAAATCTCCGATGAATCCTATTCAAAATTTTTTGCTGAATTTTTTAATTGTCATTTCAGTACTGTGGGTTCTTTTCGGATTTGTAGTTGGTGTAATGAATGCCCCTAATACAGATATGTCGCCTAATATCAAGGCAAAAGATTTATTACTGTATTATCGGATGAATAACAGCTATCATGCACAGGACATTGTTGTTCTGGTTAAAAATGACACAACCTATATCGGCAGAATTGTTGCAGTCGGCGGTGATTCGGTAGAAATTTCAGATTCTGAACAACTGATAATCAACGGAAATTTTGTTTCAGAACCGGAAATAAAAAACACTACTCCCAAATTTGAGGGCTTTGTTAATTATCCTGTACAGCTTGGAGAAAATGAGTATTTTATCCTGGCTGATGCCCGAAGCGGAGCAGAAGACAGCCGTTATTACGGTGTTGTTACAATTCATGAAATCTGCGGAAAAGTTGTTGCAATTATCAGAAGAAATAATTTATAAGAGAGGCGAGCGTATGCAATGAAAAAGCTTGAACGATTTGCAAAAGCTGCCAATACCTTGCTGATGACATTTGTAGCTTTTGCTTCTGGCATTTTTATGATTTGCGGTATTTATATTTTAAATGATATTTATTATACAAACCGCACAGCATTTGTTTCTTATGATTTACTGAAATACAGACCATCTCCGCACGGCAGTTCAGAAGAACAGAAACAAACATTTTCTGAACTGAAAAAAATCAATTCTGATACTGTCGGCTGGATTGAACTCTTTGGTACAAATATCAATTATCCTGTTGTACAGGGAAATGATAATCTGGAATATTTGAACAAAGATATTTTCGGATACAGTACGTTAAGCGGTTCTATCTATCTTGCCTCAGAAAATGACAGCGGTTTTGGTGACTGGTATAATCTTATTTATGGTCATCATATGAACAGCGGTGCAATGTTTGGCGATATTGAAAAATATCTGGATTCTGAATTCTGTGCTTCGCACAGTGAAGGCATTCTCCAGACTACAGAGGGAGACTATAAAATTCAAGTCTTAGCTTGTATCAAGACAAATGCCTATGAAGATATTATTTATCAGGTTCAGGACGATGCAGAAAGCAAGTATCCATTGCTATGTGATTATATCAGGGAACATTCTGTCAATCATTCAGAAATTCCGGAAGCATTGGATAATGTACAGATTCTTGGATTATCTACCTGTACAGATGCAGTCACAAACGGCAGAGTTGTTTTATTTGCAAGTATTCAGCCATGGGAGGAAACCTCAGACGGCAATGCAGAAGAACGCATGTTGCAGGCTGAAAATATTTCAAAGCAAAAAATATTTCCTCTGTCGCTGAAAGCTTCCGGTCATGAACTGCATCAGGAAAAATGGGCATTGCTGAATCTGTTATGTATTATCTGCATATTTTTAACATTTCTGCCATTATGGGCAATGAAAAACAAATTCGGACAGTTTTCTTATTCCAAAAGAAAAATTCGGGAATTAGAGAAAAGTTCTGACAAAGATATGCAGATTCTGAAAGATTTGAAACATTTCATCAGAAAAGGCAGGACAGGACTTGTTATAGAATGTGTTATTTTCATTGGTTCTGTGATTTTCTTTCTTATGACAGAAGACTGGAACGGTCGCATGAGCATTCGAGATGAATGGACAGGTATCATGATTCTGATTGCATTTTCCGCATGGGTAACAGATTTTATCTGTCTGCGATACAGGGGGAAACGCTCTGAAAAATAATAAAAGGGGGGATGATATAATGAATACCAAAAAAAAGACACTGCTGGAAAGAATACTTGTAGTAATCATCAGTGTAATG
>JAFRMZ010000078.1 GCA_017430465.1 Oscillospiraceae bacterium | reverse complement strand
GTCCGAGCACCTGCGTTTCACGGTCAGTGAAATAAATATCCGGCTGAGAAACATATTTCAGATAATCCGGATAATACAGAGCCATTTTCTTGGCTTCGCCTATGATTTCTTCCATAAATTTCTTTGAAATTTGACTCTGTTCCAGATGCATCAACAAAGGCAGAACCGCACAGCCTTCCAGTGAGAATACACGGACAAAGTGAAATTCTTCTGCTTTTTGGAGGGCTTCGGTGAAAACAGACTGCCAGCTTTCATTCTCCATGCGGTACAGAATCACGGATTTCAGAATGCCGTTTTCGATTGTCAGATAAGTTCTCTGATAATTTGCGAAGTATCCTGTCAGAAAACAAGCAAGGTCAAGTGCTTCCGCAAGCTGGTTTTCAGCAATCAGAAAGCGGATTTTAATCATATACCGGTATCTGTCAAGCACATAGAAGCTTTTTTTCATCGGGTGCGGCTTCCAGATAATTCCGGACTGCTTTTTTATCGCTTGTATAAAGTGCAAACCATGTGCAGAAGGCTTCAAAATTAGAAATAAGCTGATTTGCTTTTTCTTCTGCGATTTTTTGCCGGAACATATCAATTCTGCGTTTGGCGGTAGGATGCTGTCCCTGTAAGAGATGCTGTTTTACCAGAAGTCCGGTTGCAGCGAATATCATTTCTATTTTTCCGCCGTTGGAAGCATCAGAAATACCGTTGTTCAGACGTGTGACAATCTCATAAGAAAGGGTGATTTATCATGTTTGAACTGTTTGAACAGATTATCGAAGAAAATAAAAAAGCAAATCTGGAGAATCCGGAAGATTATCATGTAAATGGTCTGCTTTACTGCGGAAGATGCCATACTCCACGACAGGAAGAAAAAGAACTGATGGGAAGAATTTTCAAGCCATATATTCCCTGTCTTTGTATGCTGGAAGAAGAACGCAAAGAAAAAGAGCGTGAGGAAGAAATCAAGCGAATGATGGAAATCAAACGCAATACAGGCATTTGTTTCTATGACCAGAATATGAGGGAATGGACTTTTGCCAATGACAATCATCAGGGCGATGCTTCCATCATGAACGCATTTCTGCGATATGCTGAAAATTTTCCGGAAATGCAGAAAAGAAAGAAAGGTCTGCTGATTTACGGCAGTCAGGGAGTCGGAAAATCTTACGGAGCTGGCTGTGTTGCGAATCATCTTCTGCTGAAAGGCTACCGCTGTATCATGACGAGTTTTTCACGGATTATCAACGCTGTTTCCGGTATGCGTGAGGGAAAACAGGAATATATCGACGATTTGTGCAGATATGATTTGCTGATTATTGATGATTTGTCGACTGAACATGAAACGGAATATGCAGAAGAAATTGTCATGAATGTCATTGAAACACGCTGTGTTTCCGGTCTTCCGATTATTGTTACAACAAATCTCACCCCTGATGAACTCAAACATACGGAAAGTGAACGAAAAAAGCGGATTTACAGCCGTTTATTTGGTATAACATTCCCGATTAACTATGTCGGTGAGGACAGACGAAAGAGAACGATGGTCAATGATTATGCCGAAATGAAGGCAATTCTCGGACTGTAATCAAAAAATCAGTCAGAAAGTGTAAAATAATAAAATTAAAAAATCCCGAAAAATGGAGGAAGTTTTTATGAAATCAATTATCACGCAGACAGGTTCACTTGTGAATTATGGCAATATTATTTCCATGTCGGTCGAAAATGGCGAAATTCTGGACGAATCAACAGGGCAGACCACTGAAAAAGTCGCTGTCATCGGCACGGATATTACCGGAGAAACGCTTGTTTTCGGTGCTTATGACAGTTTCTACACTGCTAACAGCGTGCTGACAGAAGTTATCAAATTTCTGAAAAATAACGCATTTTCGCTGTTTGAAATCCCTCCGGCAAAGGAAAAGGAGAACGCTCATGCCGTCTGATTTTGAATCCGGCACACGGAAAACAATTGACCTGACTATCAAAGCGGAGCATCTGACTTCCGATATTCTTAAATCAGCAATGCAGGACTTTCTGAACGGAACAGCCGAAAAGAAGGGAAAAATGACCCTGAATCAGCTTGCAAAACAGTCCGGCGGTAAACTGGAGAATATCGAAGTGGCAAAGGAAAATATTAGCGATTTTCTTGATGTTGCGAGAAAATATGCGGTTGACTTTGCCATAAGAGCAAGTCCGGCTGAAAATGAATATCATGTGTTCTTTTCAGCCGGAAAAACCGACGATGTGAAACGGGCTTTTGCGGAGTATGCAAGCCTGAAAAATACTCAGCTTGTTCCAAATCAAGCCGAAATTACCCGTCAGGAACTCCGTGAACAGTACCAGCAACTCCGGAATGAGCCGTCTCAGCACAAACACAAGGAACGAGTCAAAAAGAGAGAAACTGCTCTCTAAAATCAACGAGGAGGAAATTCCGATGAATGAAATTCAGATTTTTAGCAATCCAGAGTTTGGAGAAATCCGCACACTGGAAACCAGCGACGGAAAATTTATGGTCTGCGGTACAGATGCCGCTAAAGCGTTAGGCTATGCGGATACGGCAAAAGCAGTCAAGGCACACTGCAAAGAAGATGGGTGGGCGTTTTGCCCAGTCATCGACAGCATGGGCAGAGTGCAGAATATCAGATTTATTTCTGAAGGAAATCTTTACAGGCTGATTGTTCACAGCAAGCTGCCAGATGCGGAACGCTTTGAACGCTGGGTCTTTGATGAAGTTGTTCCGTCCATCAGAAGAAATGAAATTTATACAATAAAAAATTTTCTTGATAATGATGAAATTTCTTCTGATTTGCTGATGCAGATTGCTTTGCAGATGAAAGCAGATGAAACAAAAATCAAGGCTCTGGAACAGAAAATTGAGGAAAATAAAGAAAAAATCGCTTTTGCAGATGCAGTTGCAGACAGTGAAAATGCAATTCTGATTGGCGAACTTGCAAAAATTCTCATGCAGAACGGAGTGAATACCGGACAGAACAGGCTGTTCATCTGGATGCGGAATCACGGCTATCTGATTGGCAGAAAAGGCTCTGACTATAACGCTCCAACACAGACGGCAATGGAAATGAAACTGTTCCGGCTCAAGAAAACGACTGTTATTCACAGTGATGGTCACACGAGCATTTCCAATACGCTGAAAGTGACCGGAAAAGGACAGATTTACTTCATCAATCTGTTTTTATCGGAATTGAAAAAAGAGGATGAAACTAAACAGCAGGAAAATCAAAAAGCTGATACTTAAAAACTTTCCTTATGCGATTTTTGCCTATGCTGGGAACAAAATCAGTTTTGCTTACAGAATCGCAGAGGGAAACAGCATTGATGAGAAAATTGTTCCGTTTATGAACAATATCGGGGCTTCTTTTGCGAAAATTGTGCCGAGTTTCCATCCGATTGATATTATAGTTGGAATTGCAGTCGGTGCTGGCATGGCTCTGATAATGTATATCAAATCGAAGAATAAGAAAAAGTTTCGGTACGGTGAGGAGTACGGCTCTGCAAAATGGGGTTCTGAAAAAGACATTGAGCCATATATGGACAATAACGATTTCTCAAACAATGTGATTCTGACACAGACGGAATATCT
Source organism: Oscillospiraceae bacterium (assembly GCA_017430465.1). Taxonomy (GTDB): domain Bacteria; phylum Bacillota; class Clostridia; order Oscillospirales; family Ruminococcaceae; genus UBA3855. The sequence continues at coordinate 550 of JAFRMZ010000078.1, read as the reverse complement.
CACAATGGGAAAGCCGTCAAGTCCGAAATTCGCAAGAAACAAAAATATTCTGGTGATTGGCGGTTCAGGTTCAGGCAAGACGAGATTTTTCGTCAAGCCGAATTTGATGCAGATGCACTGTTCGTATGTCGTGACTGACCCGAAAGGTACTGTCCTTGTGGAATGCGGTAAAATGCTCCAAAAGGGCAGACCTACGAGAAAAATCGACAAAAGCGGAAAACCCATTTATGAGCCTTACAACATCAAAGTATTCAATACGATTGATTTTGCAAAGTCCATGCATTACAATCCATTTGCCTATATTTCGGAGAAAAACCGTGAAAAGGATATTCTGAAATTTGTAGAAGTTCTGATAAAAAATATCTCTGGTGACGGCAAACAGCAGAATGGTGAGGATTTCTGGGTAAAAGCGGAAAAACTTCTCTATACTGCCTATATTGCGATGATTTTCACCATGTCACCTGAAAATGAACGGAATTTTGAAACGCTTATCGACATGATAAATTATTCTGAATGCCGTGAGGAGGACGAAACTTTCAAGAATGTCATT
>JAFRMZ010000077.1 GCA_017430465.1 Oscillospiraceae bacterium | reverse complement strand
TCTGCTCTATAAGGGCGTTGAGCCGAAATGGGCGTTCAAGATTATGGAGTTCACCCGTAAGGGCAAGGCTTCTAAATTGTTTGATGATGATGTGCTGAAAATGCTCCGTGACCATGATGTTCCGGAATGGTATATTCAAAGCTGTCTCCGTATAAAATACATGTTTCCGAAGGCTCACGCCGCCGCTTACATCATTGCTGCGATGAAAATCGGCTGGTTCAAGCTCTATAAGCCTCTTGAATATTATGCTACGTATTTCACGGTAAGAGGCAGTGACTTCAGTGCAGAACTTGCGGTGCAGGGCGTTGAGGCTGTCCGCAGTAAAATCCGTGAGCTTCAAGCAAAAGGCAACGGCAGAACGAAAAAAGAAAATGACCTTCACGACATTCTCATGATAACCAATGAAATGATGTCCAGAACAATTGACGGAAAACCTCTCGAATTTCTGCCTATCGACCTGAAAAAATCCCATGCCTACAAGTATCTGATTGAAGAAGTGGAAGAAAACGGCGAAATCACGAAAAAAATCAGAATACCGTTTTCGGCTCTGCCGGGGGTCGGAGAAAATGCCGCAAAGGGCATCTATGCAACAGCGCAGAAAGGCGATTATCTCTCGATTGAAGAATTTCAGTCCCAGTCCGGCGCAACGAGGACGATTATTGAAGTACTGGAATCCATGAATGCTTTCGGAAATCTGTCAAAAACCACGCAGTTAGGTTTCTTCTGATTCGTTTTGCAAGCCCGAATTCATAATCATTATATATTTTTCTGTTATCTAAATACTTAGTGGAGGAGCTGAACAGCGCAGTCGAAACCTGCTTCAAAGCCCTGACGGGAAGTTGCTTCGATAAGATTCACAATGAGGTCATAATTTTCGTCATCGTCAGCGCAGAATTTCTGCATAACGGCATCGGCTTCGGGGGTATCTTTGGCACTGACGAGCCAAGTTTCAAAGAGTTCGTTCATATAATTCATGTAGAATCAATCCTTTCTTATGTTGTGGTTCCATTATATCACATTGTGGTACCATTATCAATAGACAAAAATATATTTTTATGAATAATTATCTCTTTATGGAGGTGAAAAAGTGAGTACAGAAAGTCAAAGAAAAGCAACAGCCAAATATCAGAAAGAACATTATGAAGATATTCGGCTCAGAGTTAAAAAAGGCGAAAAAGAAGCAATTAAAAAACATGCCGAAAAACAGGGAGAATCTGTAAACGCATTTATCAAACGAGCCATTGAACGGCAGATTCAAGAGGATGAGAAGAAATAAAATTTTCCTGTTGAATTTCATGAATTTTATGGCAATCTGCCCGAAATGAAAAAAATAGGACATTCCCTATTGACAAATATCTTAAAATATGCTATTGTAGTAATATGCTAAAGCAATAAAAACAGAAACGAGGTATACTATGCGCCAGTATGATTTAATTACTCCCGAAGGCACAAAAGATTATCTGTTCGATGAATGCGCCCTCAAACGGGAGGTAGAAACAAAAACCCGTGCCCTGTTCAAATCTATGGGCTATTCCAGATTAATTACTCCCGGCTTGGAATTCTATGACGTGTTCCATCAGAATTCGCTGTATTTTCCGCAGGAGGAACTTTGCAAGCTTACCGATAATAAAGGCCGTCTTGTCGTGCTCAGACCTGACAGCACTGTCCCGATTGCCCGTGTGGTGGCAACCCGCCTCAAAGAAGCTATGCTCCCCCTCAGACTGTACTATACTCAGCCGGTTTATCATTTCGCACCCTCTCTCAACGGGAAAAGCACCGAAATCAATCAAACTGGTATTGAATTAATCGGCTCTGCCTCCAGAATGGCCGATATTGAAGTTATCTCCGCCGGCCTTGCCGTGCTCTCAAATGTCGGCAACGCTGTCAGCTATTCTCTCGAACTCGGCGACATCCGCATTTTTAAAGAACTGATGCACCGCCTGAATGCAACCCCTGCGCAGAAAGAAGAAATCAGAACCCTGATTGAAGCCAAAAATTATCCGGCTCTGAATGATATTCTGGATAAGCTCGGCGAACATAAAATCACGAACGCACTCCGGAAGCTTCCGACTCTGTTCGGCGAAGAAGAAGTCTTTGACCGTGCAGATGAAATCTTTCAGGATGCAAGAATCACGGAAATTCTTGAAAATATGCGTGAATTATATCATACTGTCCGTGAAATCAATCCGGATTGCAGAATCACGATTGATTTGGGACTTGTCAACAAAACCGATTATTACACCGGCCTTGTTATGAAAGGCTATCTGGAAGGCTACGGAGAAGAAGTACTTTCCGGCGGCCGCTATGATAAATTGTTATCCGAATTCGGCTACGATATTCCGGCAGTCGGTATGGCCGTGAATGTCGATGCTGTAGCCAATGTTATCGGCAAGAAAAATCCCCCTGTACACGGTGCGCCGGATGTGCTCATTGCTTCCGAGGAAGGTTGCGAAGCGCAGGCAGTCCGCAGAGCCTCCGAACTCCGTGCACAAGGCTTGTGTGTAGAACATTCGCTCTTTACAGATTTTGAACTGTCTCAGGAATACGCAAAAGACAGAAAAATCGGCAGAATTATTCTGATTTCCGCTGAACAGACTGAAGAACTGGAGGTAAAAATTGATGAATAACAAACCTCTACGCATTGCTCTGACAAAGGGCAGACTCGAAAAAGATACCGTCAAGCTTCTGGAAAGCTTAGGCTATGACTGCACGGCTGTCCACGAAAAAGGCAGAAAGCTGATTCTGCCGATTCCGGATGGAAATCTTGAAGTCGTTCTCGCAAAGGCGGCGGATGTCATCACTTATGTCGAACATGGCGTTTGTGATATGGGCGTTGTCGGAAAAGATACGCTTATGGAAATGAACGGAAAGCTGTTCGAGCTGGTGAATCTTGGTTTCGGAAAATGCAAGTTCGCCCTTGCAACAAAGAAAGACTATCCGTTTTATGACGGATTCGGAGTCAAGACAATTGCATCGAAATATCCGAACGTGACAAAAGCTTTCTTTGAACAGAAGCACATGGATGTGGATATTATCAAGATTGAAGGCTCTGTTGAGCTTGCGCCTCTGCTGGGTCTGGCAGACGGTATTGTCGATATTGTCGAAACCGGAACAACCCTCAAAGAAAACGGTCTGGAAGTTGTCGAAGATGTTGCGCAGATTTCCGCCCGCCTGATTGTGAATACTGTCAGTCTGAAAATGCGTCAGAAGGAAATTGAAGATTTAGTCAAGAAAATAGAGGAGAAGATTAACTATGATTAAAAAAATTACATGTGACGGCTCTGCCGAATATGAATTCCTGAAAGAACTGGAACGCCGTTCCGGTGAAACAGATAAGAAAGTATCTGAAATTGTTTCGGAGATTATCGAGACAGTCAGAACCGGCGGTGATGAGGCTGTCAAGGCTTATACTAAAAAATTTGACGGCAATCTGCCGGAATATTACGAAGTGCCCAGAGAAGTCATCAATGATGCACTCACCAGCGCAGACCAAGAATTTGTCAATGCCCTCCTGAATGCGCAGGAAAATATTGCAGATTTCCACAATCGTCAGAAATCGCAGGGGTTCACAAACGCAAAGGAAAACGGCGTGATTCTCGGTCAGCGTGTGAGAGGTCTGGAACGTGTCGGCCTGTATGTTCCCGGCGGAACAGCCGCTTATCCGTCCAGCGTTCTGATGAATGCCATTCCGGCAAAAATCGCAGGCGTGAAAGAAATCATCATGGTGACACCGCCCTGCAAAGACGGTACACCGAATAAGGATATTCTGGTAGCAGCGGCAATCTGCGGTGTGGACAGAGTATTCCTGTCCGGCGGTGCGCAGGCTATCGCAGCTCTGGCTTACGGAACGGAAGAAATCCCGAAGGTCGATAAAATCGTAGGCCCTGGAAATATCTTTGTCGCAACTGCTAAGAAATTATTATACGGTATTGTCGATATTGATATGATTGCCGGCCCTAGTGAAATCCTTGTCATGGCAGACGAAACTGCTGACCCGAAATTCGTTGCCGCTGACCTGATGTCTCAGGCAGAACATGACAAGCTCGCATCTGCGATTTTAATCACCACTGACCCCACTCTGCCCGATAAGGTCGAAGCAGAAGTCATCCGTCAGATGAATTATCTGGAAAGAAAAGAAATTATTGAATCTTCCATGACGAATTACGGAGCAATCCTGATTGCGCAGAATAAAGAACAGGCTGTCGAATTAGCAAACGCTATCGCTCCGGAACACTTGGAAGTTGTCATGGAAAATCCGCTGGAATATATCGGCAAGCTGGATAATGCAGGTTCAGTCTTCTTAGGTTCTTATGCATCCGAACCGCTGGGCGATTACTATGCAGGCCCGAATCACGTTCTTCCGACAAGCGGAACAGCAAGATTTTTCTCTCCGCTGGGTGTGAACAGCTTTATCAAGCGTTCAAGCTATATCTATTATACAGAAGATGCCCTCAGAGATGCAAAGGACGATATTGTTCTTATCGCAGAACGGGAAGGCTTGACAGCTCACGCAAATGCGATTAAAGTCCGTTTCGAGGATTAAGGAATCATTATACAGTGATGAATATGGATGTAAAATATCGCAGTTATGGCGAAAATCGGCCTTTGATGATAGTAATTGGCATTGTTGCAGCAGTCGGCCTGATATGGATGGAAATTTTTGATAAATTATTCAAAATAAGTATGCAGGTTTCCATGTGGTTTTGGGTGTTATATCTCTTGCTGTTAATCATCTTGGGAATCATGACACGTATCAAAAGCCGGTTTGTTGCCAATAATTTTAACGTCACTTTTACAAGAGTGTTTTCTCGTAAAATCGTGATTGATTATCTGGATATTGATGAAATCACAGTATACACCATAATGCAAAGAGGACGGAGACAGCACATTTATCATAATTTCTATGTAGAAGTCATTGAATTCAAAACTATTGACGGGAAAGAATATGTGTTTAAAAATATTATGGATATTAATCCTGATTCCCGTGTGGCCGCCATGCTTGGAATGAATAAAATATTTGAAATGGGAAAATTTAAAGTATTACAAAAATTTATAGAACAGAAAAAACATGATTTCTATTCTCAAGATGATACTATAAAAAGGAGATGAATCCCATGAGCTGGGAAAATAACGTCCGCCGTGTCGTGCCTTACACCCCCGGCGAACAGCCGAAAGTTTCGGATATTGTCAAGCTGAATACAAATGAAAATCCTTATCCGCCTGCGCCCTGCGTTCAGAAAATCTTGGACAATTTCGATATTGCAAGAATGCGCCTCTATCCTGACCCGAATGCCGAAATCTTAGTCAATGCCTTGGCAGAAACCTATCATGTCAAGCCGAATCAGATTTTTGTCGGCGTGGGCTCGGATGATGTCATCTCAATGGCATTCCTGACGTTCTTCAATTCCGAAAGAAATATTCTCTTTCCGGATGTGACATATTCATTCTATGATGTGTGGGCAGATGTCTATAAAATTCCATATCAGACCATACCGCTGACCAATGATTTCAGAATCAATCCGGATGATTATAAAATTCCGAACGGCGGAATCATCTTCCCGAATCCGAACGCCCCGACCGGTGTGCTGGAATCGCTCGATATGATTGAGGAAATCTTGCAGGCAAATCCGGACAGCGTTGTCATGATTGATGAGGCTTATATTGATTTCGGCGGTGTGAGCTGTCTGCCGTTACTCGAAAAGTATGAGAATCTGCTCGTGATTCAGACATTCTCGAAATCCCGTAGCATGGCTGGCATGAGAATCGGTTTTGCTATCGGTTCGGAGAAGCTAATCAAGTACATGAATGATGTCAAGTTCTCGATTAATTCTTATACCATGAATCACTTAACGCTGTTGTGCGGTGCGGAAACGCTCAAAGATGTGAAGTATTTCCAATCGACAACCGGAAAGATTATCGAAACCCGTGAACAGGCAAAGAAAAAACTTTCTGAATTAGGCTTTGTGTTTCCGGATTCCAAGAGTAATTTCATTTTCGCAAGTCATCCGGATTATGATGCAGGTGCGATTTTCAGCAAGCTCAAAGAAAGAAAGATTTTCGTCCGTTACTGGAATAAGCCGAGAATCAATCAGCATCTGAGAATCACAGTCGGCACGCCTGAAGAAATGCAGAAGTTATTCTCTGCTTTAGAAGAAATTCTCAAAGAGGTGAAAGCATGAATTCCGCTACCGTCACAAGAACTTCCAAAGAAACAGATATTACTGTCACCATTCTGCCGGAAGACGGCAAAACCGAAATTTCAACCGGAATCGGATTTTTTGACCACATGCTGACGGCTTTGTCTATGCACAGCCAGATTCCTATGAAAATCAACGCTGTCGGAGATATTCATGTTGATGCACATCATACTGTCGAAGATACCGGAATCGTCCTCGGACAGGCTCTCGCTAAGGCTTTAAGCGACAAGTCCGGAATCGTCCGCTATGGTTCGGCATATATTCCTATGGATGAAAGCCTTGCTTTTTGCAGTCTGGATATCTGCAACCGTCCGTTTCTGGTGTTCAATGCAGAGTTCACCAATCCGATGATTGGCACTTATGATGCCT
>JAFRMZ010000076.1 GCA_017430465.1 Oscillospiraceae bacterium | reverse complement strand
AGTTCAGATAAGCTGGAAGGGCAATATTGACCGCAGTCTGCCGCAGTACAAGAACATTGTCATTCCCGATACGATGCCCTTTGACAAGCCTGTCCTCGATGATGATGGCAATGAGCAGAAGGACGAGGACGGCAATGTTATCACCGAAACAGTGGATATGCCCGTCATCAAAGCATATCTGAATCCCGGTGAGTTTGGGCGCAGTAATCTCGAAAAGGTCACGGTTTCAAAGAATATTCGTATTCTTGGAGAGTTTTCCGGATGTGAAAATCTGACCGAGGTTATGATTCCTGAAGATTCCGCACTTGAATCGTTCAGTACGGATGCGTTTTCAAAAACTGCAATTCAGACGCTTTCCATTCCTGCAAATATCACAGAGCTGCCTGAGCGTATGTTTTATGACTGCAAGAACTTGACAGCCGTCACCTTTGCAGAGGATTCAAAACTCGAAAAGATTGGTGCGTATGCTTTTGCAGAATCCGGACTGACTTCGATTGACATTCCGGACACGGTCACAGAATTTGGCGAGTACGCATTTAATCATTGTGCATTAGAGGAGATTTCGCTCCCTGATGCGATAGAGGAAATACCACAATACGCTTTTAAAAACTGCAATTTTCTCCGCAAGGTGATGTTCGGCAGCAGTGTGACAACAATCGGCGAATCTGCTTTTGAAGGTACTGCGATAGAAGAATTGGTGATTCCGGATTCTGTTGTTTCTATTGGATGGAGTGCGTTCAATGACATTGAAGCACTAAAATCCGTCACATTCGGCAGTGGCCTGACCGAGATTGGCGGCTGCGTCGATTTGGGCGATTATACTCGTGGAATTTTTCAGAATGATGTGAATGTGGAGACAGTTGTTTTCAGCGAGGGGCTTGAAAAAATCGGCGATGAACTGTTCAAATGGAGCGGAAAGATTAAAACGCTTATGATTCCGTCCACGGTCAAGCATATCGGCAGAGCGGCTTTCGGTGGCTTTAATGGTATCAGCGGAAGTGAAGTCCATGCACTGTCAGACCTGACCTTTGCTGAAAACTCTCAGCTTGAAAATATCTTTCCATACGCATTCTGCTTTAACAGCATAAAGCATCTGACGCTTCCTGTCACCGAAAAGCCGTTCAAGATTTGGGATAGTGCTTTTGATTCTAATTATGAGCTTCTTGATGCGGATTTAGGGAACTGTAAAGAACTTGGTTCAGCGACTGCTTACACAAGTGAGGAATACTATGAAACTGATACTGCAATCGGCGGTGCATTCGCCTACTGTACAAAGCTGAAAACTGTAAAATTCGGAGATTCTCTTGAAGTAATCAATCACGGAGCATTCGCAAACTGCACAAGTCTGTTAGGGGCTATTGAATTCCCGTCAAATCTGAAAAAAATCGGACATGGTGCATTTAACGGCTGCTCGTCCATTGAGGATGTTATATTCAGTGATAATTTGGAAACTATCGGAAATCTGGCATTCTGCGGCTGTGATTTGCATGAGATTAGTCTCCCGGATTCTGTTACAAAAGTCGGAGACCGATGCTTTGAGGGAAATCTTCATGTTGAAAGTGTGAAATTCTCCGCCAATATGACCATCATTCCTGACCGTTTCCTCGATTGCTATTCAAATGTGTGGGGCGAGCACGGTATCCTGAAAGAACTTGTGATTCCAGACAACATCAAGGAAATCGGCATAGATGCCTTTGACGGCTGTCTTGACCTTGAAACACTTGACCTCGGCAAGGTGGAGTATATCGGAACAGGTGCATTTAGCTGTCACGATTTGCTGACGGATACGGCAGGCAGACTCGGCTCTCTGAAAACCGTTGTCATGTCACCAGCATTGAAAGAAATCGGAACTCTTCCTCCAAACTGTACGGAGATGGAATCCGCTTATGCAGAAGTATTTCACGGACAGGGCGATTTTGATGGTTTTGTACTTCCGGCAACACTAGAAAAAGTTGGAGCATATGCTCTGAACGGCTGTGCTGCTGTCAAGGAATTTACCATGACCGAGAATCTGAAATCTGTCGGCAGTCATGCCTTTGACGGCTGTACAAACCTGACAACACTCACCTTTGCAGATTCAGCAGCAACTAAATTTGAAGATGAAGTATTTAAAGACTGTAAAGGTCTAACCAAAATCGTTCTCCCGTCTTGGTTGGAGACTGTTCCTGTGGGGATATTCAGCGGGTGCAGAAAACTCACCAATGTAACATTCAGCGAAGGCATTTCGGAACTTGGCGGTATGGCATTTGCAGATACGGCTCTGACGAGTGTGAAACTTCCTGAAAGCTGTCTTTATATTGATGATGCCGCATTCCAGAATGCACCTGTCTCAAATGTGACATTCGGCAGCAAAACAGTTTCAATCGGTGCGAATGCCTTTGTACGGGATACTAATATTAATTTGATGGCATCGGTTATCATTCCGGAGAGCGTCAAGTCAATTGGCGAAAAAGCATTCGGTTATTACAAAGATTCTGACAAGAGTTATGCTGAACTTTGCGAGGAAGCAGAACGACTGGAAAGAGAAAGCGGTCAGCATATTGATGTACAAAACCTGCTTGGAGCAACAATTGCAAATCATGATTTCATTCTCTACGGCAGTACTGCCGCAGAACGCTATGCGAATGAAAATGACATGATTTATGGCGGCACTGAACCCGCAGAATTGGAATTAGGAGATATTAACGGAGATAACAATATCAATGCAGAGGATGCTGCACAAGTACTCGTTGCAGCCGCTCAAAGTGGTGCAGGCTACTCTGACACTCTAACGGATGCACAGAAAAAAGCCGCTGACATCAATGGTGACGGCAAAATCAATGCCGAAGATGCTGCAATTATTCTACAATATGCCGCTGCTGTTGGTGCAGGATATTCAGATATAAAACTGACAGATTTCATAAAATAATTTTACCACTATAACAATAGACCATGCCTGGACTAATTCAGGCATGGTCTATTGCATTTATACTGTAAAATACAATACGATTATCACATTTTACTTATCGCTTTAAATATCCAAGTTTGCAATTTAAATCTAATAATGGCTGAATTATTTGGTATGCCAAGTCCTTAACTTCTAAAATATCGTCTGGATAAACATTGCCTGAACTATTTGCTCGAAGAGCGATTTGATTTATATTATTAGAAACAGTACTCGCAACCTGCATAATCTTTTTGAATTCATTACGGTCAAGCTGAACAATGTAGCCTTCAAAAATCATAGCCCGAATGAATTCACTAAAGTTCTGCATACCACTATTTCTAAATTTACGTTTAATAGCATCCATTTCTTCCTGACTCACTCTGATTTTCAGGAATAAATCTCGCTTGTTGTTCTTTTCCATTTTTCAATTTTCCTTTCTGTGTTTCTGTCAATAGGGGTTTTAGGGGAATTTTCCCCTAACAAGCTATGTGATGTGTGGGATTTCAGTTTTGTACCCACACATCGCCTTGCTTGCTGGGATTGTTTCACGCTTTCTAAGCGTGTCCCTGACTTGAGCCTGTGGCTCTTGGGATTTTTGTTGTTTGGGTGTGACTTGCTCCATATTATCATTGTAATCTGGTTCGGCGCAGTTGTCAAGAAATTTCAGTGACATTCTGGTGAAATTTATTCAGGGGCAGAAAATCACGGCTTTAGAAATCCGTCGTGATTTCCGACGGAAATGTATGGGCATACTCAATAGCGATTTACTATTGAGTTTGAATTATTCTCTATTCAGCAGGCTTTTCCCATTTCGGGAATAGCTGTGTTATTACAACTCAATAACGATTCATTATTGACTTTATAGAAATCTTCCTCTAACTGATTTTCCGTTCCGAAAATGCACCGAGGAATTATGAATTTGACTTGAAAGTTTGGGCGCATTGCGAATTGCTTTTTTAGCTTGGGTATGCTACAATAGTAGGTGGAGGGTGTGACAATGCTCCGGAATTTCAGAACAGAAACGAGGTGAACAAAATGGAACTCTATACTGAAAAAATCGCCCAGAATGAACAGAAGATTCAGCAGTTGACGAAAAACATCAAGCGTGATACCGACAAGCGGAAAAAACTGATTGAAGAAAATAACCGACTTAGCTATCTGTCAATCTGTGAACAGTATAACTGCAATGGTCGTGAACTGATTGAAATTCTCAACAGAGAACATCAGCAGGCTGAAAAACTCAAATCAAGCAAAGTGTCCGAAAAAGAAACTTCCAGACTGACGGACAGCGATTCCGGTGAAATAGCCGGACAGACTTCTTTCTTTGAGAAGTAAAATCCTTATGCAGTTTGAAATGCTGTCCACTTCGCACAAATTCAATTCAAAAAATTTGGGTGCAATACCTATGGACAACAACAGCAAACTGCGCTATAATGTTACTGTACAGGAGTAACGCCCTGTAATAAAAGCTGTGCGTGTAGAGATAGATAATCGCAGGCGGAAAGGAGAAATTTGCAGGAAACAACAACTGCCGTAGAGAAAGAGAAGGCGGACTGCTCCTATTCGGAGTACCATATCGGTCTGACTACTTATCGTGTCAAGACCGTTTTCAATTCTGATACAAACGAAAGTTTGGAAGATATTATCAATCGGCTTATTGCCCATGAGATAGAAAAGTCTGCGTGAACAGATAACAGCAGGCTGTGTGTTCCGGACTTTCTGAGTATATCCTGATTCCGCAAAGTTCACGCTTGAAAAATATCCAATTTTAGGCTACATATAGTTCAAAATTAAACATTTTTGAAACTTAACTTTTTTCACCCAATGGGTGAAGAAAATTCTAAGTCAAAATTAACTAATTTTTTGCTATAATTAGACAAATATCGGTCATAATGGCAGATTGAGTTTTGCGGATTCAGGTATATATCATAGCCTGCTGTTTTTTGTCGGAAAGTGAGGAATATATGACAGACAAAATAACAGCACTCTATTGCCGGCTCTCGCAGGAAGATATGCTTCATGGGGAAAGCAATAGTATCAAAAATCAAAAGGCGATTCTTTCACAATTCGCTGCTGGCAACGGTTTCAGAAACACAAAATTCTATGTGGACGACGGAATTTCAGGAACGACGTTCGAGCGTGACGGTTTCAAAGCAATGATGGCTGACATTGAGGACGGCAAAGTAGGAATTGTCATTACAAAAGACCTTTCACGGCTTGGTCGTGATTATCTGAAAACAGGTGAACTCATTGAGATGATATTTCCTGATTATGATGTTCGCTATATCGCTGTAAATGACGGAGTAGATACGCTTAAATCTGAAAATGAAATGATGGCTTTCAAGAACATTTTCAACGACTGGTATGCCCGTGATACCTCGAAGAAAATTCGTGCCGTTCAGCAGGCAAAGGCACAGGCAGGAAAACCACTTTCCACACACCCGCCTTACGGCTACAAGAAATCCGATTCTGATAAAAATCAGTGGGTGGTTGATGAGGAATCTGCCAAAGTGGTAAAAAGAATTTTTCAGCTCTGCATTGAGGGAAACGGACCTACACAGATTGCCAATATCCTGACAGAAGATGGAGTGCCTACACCAACGGCATACTATCGCTCCAAAGGAATGAAAGTTGTCAACCTATCCGCTAAAACGAAACGCTGGGGCATGGCAACGGTCGCACATATTCTTGAGCGAATGGAATATCTTGGTCATACCATTAATTTCAAAACATACCGCAAGTCTTATAAGAACAAAAAACTGTACGAAAATCCAAAAGAGAAATGGCAGATTGTTGAGAACACGCATGAGCCGATTATCTCACAGCACGATTTTGATTTGGTACAGGAAATTCGCAGTCACAAGAGAAGAAGACAGAACAGCGGTGTGATTAGTCCGTTTTCGGGTATGGTTTACTGTGCAGACTGCGGAAACAATCTTTATGTCGGCAGGTCGCAGAGTATGTCCCCTAATCAGGAACACATGATGTGTGCTACCTATGCACACGATTCTGAGGCTTGTTCCGCCCATTACGTCAGAACAATCGTACTGAAAGAAATTATCCTCGGTGAACTGAATAAGCTGCTGCAGATTGTAAGGGACAATGAGGACGATTTTGTTCGCAGAGCGATGAGCAATACCGAAACTGTGCAGGATTCTGAAGTGCAAAAAGCAAAGAAAGCACTGAAACAGGCTGAAAAGCGTATCAATGAACTGGATGACCTGTTTGAAAGATTGTATGAGGACAATGTTTCTGGCAAAATTTCCGATGAGCGTTTTGCTACAATGTCGGCAAGATATGAATCTGAACAGGGCAGACTGAAAGCCGATGCACTCAAACTGTCCGAAACAATCAGCCGTAAGGAACAGAAGAAAGACGATGTGATGAGTTTCGTGAATATCGTCAAGAAATATGAGGAATTTACGGAACTTACCCCCGAAATCATGCACGAACTGATTGAGAAAATCATTGTCCATACTCCGGAGGGTGGCAGAGGAAACCGCACACAGCAGATAGACATTATTTTCCGTTTCAGTGTGGTGACAGCTACGGCAACGGCTGATTTCAAACAGTATTATGCAAGAAGAAAGGCTGTGTAAGGCGAAATCTACACAACCTTACAATTAGAATTTGAGATGGTTCTTTATGTGTATTCGCATTTTCGAGCCGGAGCTTTGCTCGTCATAATCTGAGCAATGAATTTTTGCTTGTTTTCCAATGTCTGATAGGAATAAGCATCAAATGTTCCTTTCGTAACATAGCGATAAATCTCCACATTTGAATTTTGATTGCCCTGACGGATAATTCTTCCTGCCCTTTGCTCCAAATCCGCTGGCCGCCAAGGAATATCACGGTCATGTACAGCTATCAGCTTGTCCTGCACGTTAGTTCCAGTACCCATTTTCGCTGTTGAGCCTAAGAGAATCCTAATCTCACCAGAACGAACTTTCTCAAAAAGTTCTGATTTCTGCTTTTCGGTCTTGTAATCATGAATGAAAGCGATTTCATTTTCAGGAATCTCCTTGTCAATCAGCTTTTTTCTGATGTCATCATAGACACAGAAGTCACATTCTTCTTCAAGGGATTCTCTTTCCGCTGCGGATTTGCTGTCATCATCTTCT
>JAFRMZ010000075.1 GCA_017430465.1 Oscillospiraceae bacterium | reverse complement strand
GTCCCGTTTGTTTCGGGAGCTTCCTTCGCAGTTTCAGCTAAAGAACGGATAGTTCTTTCTGCAATTTTATCAGCAAAGGCATGAACATGAAAATCAATATAATTCAAGAAAGTGCCTCCTGACTGCTCTTAACAGATTTGGTTTCAGATTCCGGCTGATAGCATGTGAAGATTCTGTCGACTTCTTTCGCATCTTTTACTTTTGTAAAACTGCTCACAACAGGACACAGAATCAGAGAGAATATCATACAGAATGCGCCTGCATTCAGCGGAGAGGTGATTGTAAACGGAATCGGCAGACTTGCAGCGGCTTTTGTGAGTTCCGGAAACCAGCCAAGCATGAACAATGCAGTATGTGTCAGCGTGAAGATAACCGCAAATCCAAAACATGCCCATACTCCGGCCGGAGTGATTTTCTTCGAGAACAGGCCGAGCATAAACGGTGCTAAGAATGAACCTGACAGCGCACCCCATGAAATGCTCATCAGTGTTGTGATATAAGCATTCTTGTTTGCCGCCATGATGACAGAAATCAGCAGGAACACTGCAATAAAAATCCTGATAAAAAGCACTTGTTTTTTCTCATCCATTTTGCCTTTCATTGCCGGCTTGATTAAGTCAAGTGTCAGTGTCGAACTGGATGTCAGTACCAGTGAAGAAAGTGTGGACATCGAAGCAGAAAGCACCAGCACGACAATCAGGCCGATTAAGAATTCAGGCAGAGCTGTCTGAAGCATTGCCGGAACGATAGCATCATATTCCAGTTTGCCGTTGATGGTATTGATAAATACTTTGGAAACATCAGAAGCATCGGCAGTGCCGAACAGTCTGCCGAATCCGCCGAGGAAATAGCATCCGCCGGAAACAATTACAGCAAAGACTGTAGAAATAATACTTCCTCTGCGGATGGCATTATCATCAGAAATGGAATAGAATTTCTGAATCATCTGGGGGAGTCCCCATGTGCCGAGCGAAGTCAGAATCACAACGCCCATCAGGTCAGCCGGATATGGGCCGAATACAGAATTCAGCGTCTGTGTATTGCCGGAATCATCGGCAATTTTTCCGAGATTCTGCATTGCTGTGCTGAAACCGCCCTGATAGTTCACAATGGTAAGCACGACAGCAATGATGCCTATCAGCATGATAATGCCCTGCACAAAGTCATTGAGTGCGGTGGCATGGAATCCGCCTGCGATAACATAAATTGCCGTAAATACTGCCATGATGATGATACAGTAAATATACGGCACACCCAGCGAAGATTCAAATAATCTGGACAGGCCGTTATAGACGGATGCTGTATACGGAATCAGGAACAGGAACACAATCAGCGAAGATGCAATTTTCAGTGCCTTGCTCTGATAGCGTTTCTCGAAGAATTCCGGCATAGTCGCACAGTCGAGAAATTTCGTCATCGTTCGGGTTCTTCTGCCGAGAATCACCCATGCCAAAAGCGAGCCTATCAGCGCATTTCCCAGACCTATCCAAGAAGCCGAAATGCCGTATTTCCAGCCGAACTGTCCGGCATAGCCGATAAAGACGACTGCCGAAAAATACGATGTTCCGAATGCAAAAGCCGAAAACCACGGGCCTATGCTTCTTCCGCCGAGCACAAAATCGCTGACACTTTTTGTTTTCCGGTTACAGTAGATGCCTATGCCTACCATAAGACATAGATACAGCACCAGAATGAGCCATTTAATCATAATTTTTACCCTCTTTTTTGATTATTTTTTGATTTAAAGCTTTAACGCTTTTTCTCATAAAAGCAACTGTAATTATTATAATTCATAAAATCCGGTTTGTCAAGGGGTTTTGTAAATTTCTATGATATTTTCAAAAATTAGATTTTATTTTTGTAGAATCAGGCAGTTTTTGAAACTAAAAAGCAGGCAGTCCGGAACATGCCGGACTGCCCGCTTTTATTTCTTAGCAAATCCCGTGAACAGAGAAGTCATCATCGGAACAGCAAACGAAAAAGCAACCGCCTGATACAGCATGTTTCCGTTCAGGGATGCCGTTGAGAAAATCGCCTGCACCTGCGGAATCCATATCGTAACAGCTAACATCAGTGCAGAAATCAGAACCGCAAAAATCAGTTTCCAGTTTGAGAAGTAATGCACACTGAAAATCGTTCCGTGTTCGGATTTGCATTCAAATACATGAATCAACTGCGACAGCACCAGCGTGAACAGCGCACAGGTGCGTGCTTCGGTGAGCGTTCCGCCGAACCGGAGAGCAGTACTGAATGAACCTAATGTACATAAACCAATCATGACGCCTCTCCAGATAATTTTAGTCAGGAGGCCGTCTGCGAAAAAGCTTTCATCCGGTTTTCGTGGCGGACGTTTCATGACATCAGATTCCGGCGGTTCGAGTCCGAGTGCGATTGCCGGAAGGCCATCCGTAGCTAGATTCACAAGCAGTAACTGCACCGGCAGAAGAACAACAGGCATTCCCATCAGGATTCCGAGAAACATCGTGATAACCTCGCCGATATTGCAGGATAACAAATATCTGACAAATTTCCGGATATTGGAATAGATAGCCCTTCCCTGCTCGACAGCAGAAACGAGAGTTGCAAGGTTATCGTCCATCAGAATGACATCCGCCGCCTGTTTTGCGACATCCGTGCCGGTAAGTCCCATGGCAACGCCAACATCAGCTTCTTTGATAGCCGGAGCATCATTCACGCCGTCTCCGGTCATGGTAACGATGTTTCCGGCACGCTGAAAAGCTCTAACCAGTCTTAACTTATGCGAAGGATTAACCCTTGCGAAAACAGATATTTTTGATAATCTTCTGTCGAGCTGGGTATCTGTCATGAGGTCAAGTTCATCGCCGGTGATGACTTCCCCGCCTCGGAGGAGTCCGGCTTTTCGGGCAACAGCAGCGGCAGTTTTCTTATGGTCGCCGGTAATCATGACGGTTTTCACTGATGCAGATGCACATTTCCGGATAGCTTCTTTCGCTTCGGGACGAGGCGGGTCGAGCATTCCGGTCAGGCCGAGAAAAATCATGCCGTTTGCAGAAAGCTTGTCGGATTTTTTTTCAGCAAAAGCAAGCACACGCAGAGCCTGAGAAGATAATTTTTCAGCTTGTTCGGAAATTTGTTTTTTCATCATGGCAGATAAATTCACATCACCGTGCTGTGTTCTGACAGCATCACAGAGATTCAGAATGACATCCACTGCGCCTTTTGAATAAGTATATCCCTGCTGATTTCTCCGGACAAAGACACTCATGCTTCGGGAATCGCTGTCGAAAGGTTCTTCTTCGATTCTGGAAGCATTCAGGATTTTAGAAGAAATTCCGCCTTTTGCCGATACTGCAAGCAAAGCGGTTTCGGTCGGGTCGCCGACAGCATTCCATTCAGAAGCATCTTTTTCAGATAATTCAGCATTATTGCAGAGTACAGCACAAATCAGGAGGGATTCCAGTGCCGGAACGGATTTGACCTGCACAGGCGCATGATTTTCCAGAATTGCACCGTCTTTTCTGAGCGCATTTCCGGTAACATCGAATTCCTGCCCGACTGTGCAGATTTTAGTCACTGTCATGCGGTTTTCGGTAATAGTGCCTGTCTTATCGGAACAAATAACAGATGTACAGCCGAGTGTCTCGACACTGTGCAGACGGTTGACAAGTGCTTTCTGCTTCATCATTCTGTTGACGGCCAGAGCAAGCGCAATTGTGACAGTTGCCGGAAGTCCCTCCGGAATCGCTGCAATTGCGATGGAAATCCCTGTCATGAGCATATCAAAAATCGGTTCGCCACGGAGAACCCCTGCTGCGAAAACTGCCATGCATACTCCGATACAAATCAGGGCGAGCATTTTTCCGAGTTCGCCGAGCCGTTTTTGCAGGGGTGTTTCTGTTCTGCGGATTTCGGAAAGCATTCCGGAAATCAAGCCCATCTGGGTATTTTTTCCGATGGCGATAACCTTTGCTGTTCCGCTTCCTCTGGTAACAGCCGTTCCGCTGTAGAGGACATAAGGCTTATGCAGGCCGGAAATATCATCCCTTAATGTTCCGGCATATTTGGCGATGGGTTCAGCTTCTCCGGTAAGAACAGATTCATTTGCATAGAGCCGGCTGGCTGTCAGCAGAAGGCAGTCCGCCGGAACGCAGTCACCGGCTTCGACAGCAATCACATCTTCCGGAACGAGCTGTTCTGCCGGAAGTTCCTGCAATACGCCGTCACGATAGACTTTTGCAGTAGGAGCTGTCATATTCCGCAGGGCTTCGAGTGTTTTTTCGGTGCGGTACTCCTGAATAAATCCCAGCACAGCATTGAGAATCACAATTACAATAATCGTGACAGCATCCGTCCACTCACCGAGCAGAGCAGAGATGCCTGTTGCGGTGATTAAAATCAGCACCATGGCATCTTTGAACTGACTGAAAAATATCTTCAGCGGACCGGGAGGTCTGACCTGCGCAAGCGTATTCAGACCATGTTTTTTCTGTAGTGCCTGTACCTGTTCGGAAGTCAGACCTTTCATTGTATCAAATCCTTTCACAAGAATCATCCGGACTTGATTCATGATATGTACAAACTTTTGGAAATATCACAAAAAGCCGTTCCGGCAAACCGGAACGGCTTATATCATCTATTCTATTCGCTCATTAGTCGCTGACATAAGGCAGGAGGGCAATGTGTCTTGCTCTCTTGATAGCAACAGTCAGTTCACGCTGGTGGAAAGCACAAGTGCCAGTCACACGGCGGGGCAGAATCTTAGAGCGTTCTGTCATGCATTTCTTAAGCTTTGTGATGTCCTTGTAGTCAATTTTTTCTACACGGTCAACACAGAACATGCAAACCTTCTTGCGAGGACGCTTGGAAGGACGGGAATTTCTCTCACGTTCCATAATACTGATTTAACTCCTTTCTGAAAAATAATGATAAATCAGAACGGCAGTGCGCCGTCACTGATAATTTCTTCAAAATCGTTGAAGTCGTCGCCTTTACCGCCATCATTGCCGAGCTGAATATCTTTCGGCTGGGGCTGTACGGGCGGAGCAGACTGCTGAGGCGGAGCGTTGTTATAATTCGGCTGATTCTGATAACCGCCGTTATTGTAACCGCCATTGTTATAACCGCCGTTATTGTAATTGTTGTTCTGATAGCCGTTATTATTATAACCGCCGTTGTTATAGCCGTTATTGTTGTTATAACCGCC
>JAFRMZ010000013.1 GCA_017430465.1 Oscillospiraceae bacterium | reverse complement strand
TGGGGGCAAATCCGGAGACTATTCATAAAGCAGAAGACCGTCAGGCTTTTAAAGATACTATGGAGAAAATCGGTGAACCCTGCATTCCGTCCAAAGTGGTCGAAACTGTTGAAGATGCTGTCGATTTTGCAAAAGAAATCAGTTATCCGGTTATTGTGCGTCCTGCCTTCACACTCGGCGGAACGGGCGGAGGAATTGCTTATGATGAAGAACAGCTTCGTGATATTTCTACAAACGGTCTGAGACTTTCTCCGATTACACAAGTCTTAATTGAAAAATGCATCAGCGGATGGAAAGAAATCGAATTTGAAGTTATCCGTGACAGCAAAGGCAATGTAATTACTGTCTGCTCTATGGAAAATTTTGACCCTGTTGGCGTGCATACCGGTGACAGTATTGTCATTGCTCCGGCTGTGACGCTCTCCGACAGAGAATATCAGATGCTGAGAACCGCTTCTCTGAATATCATTTCTGAACTCAAAGTGGAGGGCGGATGCAACTGTCAGTTTGCACTGCATCCGGAATCTATGGAATATGCTGTAATCGAGGTCAATCCCCGTGTATCACGTTCTTCCGCACTCGCCTCGAAAGCAACCGGATACCCCATCGCCAAAGTAGCAACCAAAATTGCTGTTGGTTATACTCTTGATGAAATCATCAATCAGGTTACCGGAAAAACTTACGCTTGCTTTGAACCTGCTCTTGACTATGTTGTCATCAAGTTCCCGAAATGGGCTTTTGATAAATTCGTCTATGCCAAGCGAACACTCGGCACGCAGATGAAAGCTACCGGAGAAGTGATGGCTATCGGCACAAGCTTTGAACAGGCAATGATGAAAGCTGTCCGTTCTACAGAACTTGGCGTTGACTCCATGAATATGAAAAAATATGAAACTATGTCCGTGGAAGAACTTCTGCATCTGCTGAAATCCGGTGTCGAAGATGAACGCTCTTTCCAAGTTTTTTCTGCTCTCAAAAAAGGCGTTTCTGTCGAACAGATTCACGAAATTACTTTGATTGATGAATGGTTCTTAGAAAAATTAATGAATCTCGTTGAACTTGAAAACTGGCTTGCAGAAGGCGAACTGACAGAACAAAAATATCTCATGGCTAAACAATACGGCTATCTTGATAAAACTATTGAAAGAATGTCCGGTCAGACCTGCCCGATTCACAAGCACTCTGTCTTTAAGATGGTAGATACCTGCGCCGGTGAATTCAAAGCCGAAACTCCTTACTTCTACTCCACATACGATGATGAGAACGAAGCAGAACAGTTTATGGAACGCACTCACTCCGGAAAGAAAAAAGTTATCGTATTTGGTTCAGGGCCTATCAGAATCGGTCAGGGCATCGAATTCGATTACTGCTCTGTTCACTGCGTCTGGACGCTGAAAGAACTTGGCTATGAAGCTGTTATCTGCAATAACAATCCCGAAACTGTTTCCACGGACTTCGACACCGGCGACAGACTCTATTTTGACCCGCTTACTCCCGAAGATGTTGACAATATTATCGAAACGGAAAAGCCTTACGGTGTTGTGGTTCAGTTCGGCGGTCAGACGGCGATTAAATTAACCCATCACTTAGCTGATAAAGGCGTGAACATCCTTGGCACTTCCGCAGATGATATTGATGCCGCTGAAGACCGTGAACGCTTTGATGAACTTCTTGAACAGTGTGGTATTCCCCGTCCGGAAGGCTTCACTGTCATGACCACCAAAGAGGCTGTCAAAGTTGCGGATAAGCTCGGCTATCCGGTTCTGCTCCGTCCATCTTACGTGCTCGGCGGTCAAAATATGATTATTGCCCATTCCGAACAGGATGTTATTGAATATATGGGAATCATCACTTCTCACATGATTGAAAATCCTGTCTTAATTGACAAGTACATGATGGGCACGGAAGTCGAAGTAGATGCTATCTGTGACGGTAAAGATTTCTTGATTCCCGGCATTATGGAACATGTCGAACGTGCAGGCGTGCATTCCGGCGACTCCATCTCGATTTATCCGGCGCAGAATCTTTCCAAGAAAGTAACGGAAACCATCATTGAATATACTAAGAGACTTGCGCTTGCCCTGCATGTTTCCGGACTGGTTAACATTCAGTATGTTGTCTACCGTGGAGAAGTCTATGTTATCGAAGTAAATCCACGTTCTTCCAGAACAGTTCCGTATATCAGCAAAGTCACCGGCATTCCGATGGTCGATATTGCTACAAAAATCATGTTCGGCGCAACGCTGAAAGAACTTGGTTATGCATCCGGACTGTATCCGTCCGGCGATTATGTGGCTGTCAAAGTGCCTGTCTTCAGTTTCGAGAAGCTTCAGGATGTCGACACCATGCTAGGCCCTGAAATGAAATCTACCGGTGAATGCTTAGGCATCGGCAGAAACTTTGAAGATGCCCTTCTGAAAGGTCTTGTTGCCGCCGGTTATGACCTCAAAAAAGAAGGCGGTGTGCTGATTTCCGTCCGTGACAGTGAAAAGAAAGAAATGATTCGCATTGCTGAAAAATTCGCCGGTATGGGCTTTGAACTCTATGCTACCAGCGGAACAGCAAGCTATCTGAATAAAAACATGATTGCTACCAATACTGTCAGAAAAATTTCCGAAGGCAGTCCGAACACTATCGACTTGCTGGAATCCGGAAAGATTCACTACATGATTTCCACTTCTGCCAAAGGCCGTATGCCTGCCCGTGACAGTGTAAGAATGCGCCGGAAATCGGTAGAGCGTTCCATCTGTTCACTGACGGCTGTCGATACAGCAAATGCCCTTGCTAATGTCCTGATGTCCGGCAGAAACATGAATGATGTCGAATTAGTTGATATTACAAAAATCTGATACTTTTGCAGACCCCTGTTATTCTTAACAGGGGTTATGCATTTTGTATAAAAAGCTCTTTTTTTACAAATCCGCTTATTGACAAATTGCCAATTTTATGATAAAATAATCATATATATTAATTTTACATCATGCGAGGTTTTAGCTTATGAAATACTTACAGGGAAATTATCCCGTCATTCAGAAGCAGGCACTTGCTAAGGATGTCTACAGTCTGACTGTACTCTGTCCCGAAATTGCTGTGCTTGCCTGTCCCGGACAATTTGTCCATATTCTTCCGAAAGGTTTCGGATTAAGAAGGCCTATCTCCATCGCCGGCATTGATAAGAAAAACGGTACACTCCGGATTGTATTTGTTATCAAGCACAAAGGCACACAGGCCATCGCTGACCTGAATCAGGGAGATTATCTGGATATGATTGGCCCGTTAGGCCACGGCTTCACGCTTCTGCCGGAGGCAGAACATGTTATTCTGGTCGGAGGCGGAATCGGTGTGCCTCCGATGCTCCCCCTTGCTGAATATTACGGTGAAAAAGCAACTGCTGTCAGCGGATTCCGGACATTTCAGCAGGTAATCCTTCAGGAAGATTTAGAAGCCTGTGGCGCAAGAACCATCTGCTGTACAGAAGACGGTTCTGCCGGTGCAGTAAAGGGCTTTGTCACTGCTCCTCTCGAACAGCTTCTGAGCGAGGGTGCAGATGCTGTCTTTGCCTGCGGTTCGCTTCCGATGCTTAAAGCCGTTGCTGAAGTCTGCATAAGAAACAAGACTTACTGTGAAGTCTCTCTGGAAGAACGCATGGCCTGCGGAGTCGGTGCATGTCTCGGCTGTGCCTGCAAAATCAAGAATCACAACGGCGAAGAAGAATTTTTACATGTCTGCAAAAACGGCCCTGTATTCAAGGCTGAGGAGGTGCTCTGGTAATGGCTGATTTATCTGTAAATATCTGCGGAATTGATTTCAAAAACCCGATTATTCCGGCATCCGGCGTTTTCGGCTACGGACGGGAATATGAAGAATTTTATTCTTTATCAGAACTAGGCGGTATCGCTACCAAGGGCACAACCGGTACAAAGCGCACCGGAAACCTTGCTCCCAGAATCGCTGAAACTCCGGCAGGCATGCTCAATTCTGTCGGCTTGCAGAACCCCGGCATTGATTATTTTATTGCACATGAACTCCCGAATCTTCTGACCAAAGACACTGTCATTCTGGCTAATATTGCCGGCTCAACTCCCGAAGAATGCGCCGAAGTTGCCGGAAAATTAGATTCGACAGATGTCCACATGATTGAACTGAATATCTCCTGCCCGAACGTCAAACAGGGCGGTGCAGCGTTCGGCACTTCCTGCGCTATGGCAGAACAAGTTACTTCTGCGGTCAGAAAGGCTACCAGCAAGCCTTTAATCGTGAAATTATCCCCGAATGTGACAAGCATTACTGAGATTGCCAAAGCAGTGGAATCCGCCGGTGCGGATGCCGTTTCTCTGATTAATACGCTTCTCGGCATGAGAATTGATATTCATACAAGACGGCCTGTTCTGAGAAATAATGTCGGCGGTTTGTCGGGTGCAGGTATCTTTCCAGTAGCTGTCCGCATGGTATGGCAGACAGCAAATGCAGTTCAGATTCCTGTCATCGGCATGGGCGGTGTCACTTCCGGTGAAGATGCTGTCGAACTCATGATGGCTGGTGCATCCGCCGTTCAGGTAGGCATGGCAGTTTTTACTGACCCTTATGCACCGATTAAAATCATCAACCAGATGAATGATTTCTTGGATGAAAAAAATATCAGTTCCGTGCGTGAAATTATCGGCACGGTACAGCCGTGGTGATGCTTTATGAAAATTATGGGTATTGATTTCGGGGATTCCAGAACTGGCCTTGCCCTCTGCGATAAAACTGAATTTCTGGCTTCTCCCCTCTGTGTGATTCAGGAACAGGATTTTGAAACATGTGCTCATAAAGTTGCTGAACAGGCCAAGGAACAGAAAGCCGAATTTCTGGTTGTCGGCTATCCGAAAAATATGAACAACACAATCGGCGAACGTGCCGAAAAATGTCAGGCATTCGCAGAACTGCTTCATAAATTAACCGGTCTTGATTATATCCTCTGGGATGAACGTTGCACAACAGTTTCGGCACATCAGTATCTAAATGTTACTAATACCAGAGGCAAAAAACGAAAAGCCGTTGTGGATGCTGTCGCAGCAGTGATTATCCTCGAAAGTTACTTAGGCTATCGGAAAAATCAAGGCAGAGCATGACAGCCCTGCCCTGATTCCTTCTTTCACATAATTACAGAAGAAATATCATCTATCAGACTTTTGGCGGATTTCATTGTTCTGACCGCATCACGCTTGATATGCTTTTTCTTGTTTTCAGTAGTCTTCACCAGCATGAACGCTGCTGAACCGATTGCCGCACCTACGGAAATGCCTTTCCAGATTGCATTTAAATTCATAAAACTCATCTCCTTTCAGAAATATTATATCCTGAAAGAGAAAAATTATTTTAAAAAAATCAGGTGAAAATTATGCTTCATATTGTACTTGCAGAACCGCAGATTCCGCAGAATACCGGCAATATCTCCAGAACATGCGCCGTCACCGGAGCAGTTCTGCATTTAATCAGGCCTTACGGATTTGAAATTTCTGATAAAAATCTGAAACGTGCAGGGCTGGATTATTGGGATAAGCTGACAATTTATGAATATCAGAATCTTGATGATTTCATGAATCAGCATCAGAACGATAAAATTTATTATTTCACAACGAAAAGCCGGACTTGTCACAGTGATGTGGTTTATCCGGAAGATGATGTCTATCTGATGTTCGGCCGTGAGGATGCCGGACTGCCGGAAGATTTGCTTGTTCAGCATCCTGAAACTGCTGTCCGGATTCCTATGCGCCCGACTCTCAGAAGCCTGAATCTGTCGAATTCGGTAGCAATTGCCGTCTATGAAGTACTTCGGCAATGGGGCTATCCGGATATGAGCTTGCAGGGAAATCTGACTAAATATGAATGGGAGTAATATTATGATAAATCAAAAGCCTTGTATCAAGATTAAATTAACAAACACAAAGCCGGATATTTTCAGCAGTAAAGTCGGCGGACTGGGTTACATTCCGCATGACGGAGATTTTCCGGTTGCTAAAGAAGGAAATCAGCTTCGGTTACTGGCACAGATTGACTGTTCTGAAATTGATTTCGAGCCGTTCCCGAAATCCGGACTCTTACAGTTCTGGATTCTGAACGATGAAGAATACGGGGGTTTTGACATCACGGAACAGGACACGTTCAGAGTGATTTACTATCCGGAAATTGACAGGACTGTCATGAAAGAAGAAATTCAGAAAAAATTCATCAAATCTGAATACGATGAAGATGAATATAATTTTCCTGTATTCGGTGAATACGGCATGGAATTTTCAAAAGGCGAAAGCAAGGAAAATCCTTTTGATGAAGATGATGACGGAACAAAAACTTATGATTTCTTTCATCAGATTGGCGGTTATCCGTATTTTACACAGGATGACCCCAGAGAAAGCGATGAAAAAAGAAATCACTATGATTTCCTATTATTCCAGTTAGATTCTGATTATGCTTCCGGTGCAGATGACCATGTGATGTGGGGCGATTCCGGAGTCGGAAATTTCTTCATCAATTCCGAAAAACTGAAAAATCTTGATTTCTCTGATGTCCTGTATAACTGGGATTGCTGTTAATCAGAAAGGAGTACGCTATGATTAAAAAAGCCCCCTGCATCAGAATCAAGCTGACTAATACAAAACCTTCTCTCTTTGAAAGCAAAGTCGGCGGACTGGGTTACATTCCGCATGACGGCAGTTTCCCTGTCGATAAAGAAGGAAATCAGCTTCGTTTTCTGGCGCAGATTGACTGCGCTCAGGTCGATGACGAAAACTTCCCGAAATCCGGATTATTACAGTTCTGGATTTTCAATAATGATTTATACGGATGCGATTTCGGCAATCCGGAACAGGACAAATTCAGAATCCTGTACTATTCGGAACTTGACAAAACTGTCACCGAGGAAGAAATTGCTTCCAAATTCGTGAAATCAAAATACGATGAAGAAAACCTCTTTCCTGTCGATAAAGAATGTGGTATGCTGTTCAGCACCGGCGAAAGCTATCTCTGCCCTGAAATGGACTTCGATGCCGATGAGGAGGAAGAAGAAAAAATCTGGGATGAGTACAGCAAACTGACTTCTCAATATTCCAATCATCAGATTGGCGGTTATCCGTACTTTACGCAGGATGACCCTAGAGATGAAAATTCAGAATATAATTTCTTATTATTCCAGCTCGATTCCGATTCTGATAAAGTCCTCTGGGGAGACATAGGCATCGGCAATTTCTTTATCAATTCTGAAAAATTAAAAGCACTTGATTTCTCTGATGTCCTGTATAACTGGGACTGTGGTTAATAAATTATTACAGAAAGGATTGTTTCCCATGGCTAAAATCAAACTTATTACAGATACAGCAAGTGATTTGCCCCTGAAACAGGCAGAAGAAGCCGGAATTGAACTGCTTAGTTTCAGCATCAGCTTAGATGGTGAATCCTATCAGGAACAGCGGGATTTATCAAAAGAATCATTTTTTGACCTGATGACACATTCCAATGAAATGCCGTCTACTTCACAGATAACAGCATTCACATTTCGGGAAGTCTTTCAGAACTATTATGAACAGGGCTATACTGATTTGATTTATGTCAGTATCAATGCAGGCGGTTCGGCAACAAATCAGAATGCCAAACAAGCCCGTGATATGCTCTATGAAGAAATTCCAGAAGCCAAAAGTATGAATATCCATATTATTGACAGCGGAAATTATACCATGTGTTACGGCTGGCCTGTTCTGAAAGCCTCTGAAATGGCTGATAACGGCGCATCCGTGGACGAAATTCTGAATTATCTGAAGCAGTGGCTTTCGGAAGTCGGTGTCTATTTCACTCCCATGACACTCAAATATGTCAAGAAATCAGGAAGGCTTACCGCTGCTGCTGCATTCGCCGGAGAAATGCTCGGTTTACGGCCGATTATTCATATTTCTCACGGGGCTATCTCCACTTGTGAGAAAATCAGAGGAGAAAAGAACATTGTTCCCAAGCTTGCTGAAAAAATCATGAACGTTATGAAAAAAGATTCGCCTTATCTCATCATGCAGGGAAGCAATCCCGAACCTGCTGAACAGATGCAGAAGCTTCTGACAGAAAAGCTCGGCTATCCGCCTGCTGACAGAGTCACCATCGGTTCGGCTGTGGCAGTCAATGCCGGTCATGATTTAGTTGCTGTCATTATACTTGAAAACCAGAATTAATTTTATTTTATTACTTATCCAAGGAGGGATTATCATGAAAATTCTGACACCTGAAAACCCTGAAATTCTGTCCGCTGTTGTCATGAAAGACGGCGAAATCATCGCCGAAACTGAACAGACTGGCCAGCTTTATCCGCAGTATTCCATTATGAAAAGCCTGATTTCTCTGCTGGTCGGCAGACTTTGCGGAGAAGGTCAGCTCACCCCGAAAACCAAAGTCAGCCAGCTTCTGCATACTGGTTCGGCCTCCGTTTCCAGTCTGACTCTCGATGAACTGATGACAATGCGTTCCGGCATCAATTACAGACTGTTATTTGATGACAGAAAGAATTATTCAGATTATCTCGAGGCCTGCTGTCAGGCAGCCGTAACGCCTCTTGCAGAAGGTCAGGAACACCATACGTATTTCTATAACAATGCATGTGCCTACCTCGCAGGACGCATGGTAGAAGCCGAAGAAGGTGCTCCTCTGGACAAGCAGATTGGAGAATATCTGTTCCGACCGCTGGGAATTACAGAATATGAATTCGAGTACGACCCGCAGGGACATGTATTCGGCGCAAGCGGTCTGAAACTCAGCACCGAAGATTTAGCCAGATTAGGCTATGGCATCATGACAAACAAGATTTGTTCCAGAGCATGGCTGAATGCGGCTGTCAAGCCCCGTGTCATGACTCCGGAGCGCATTCCTTACGGCTACTTCTTCTGGGTACTTGCAGACGGCAACTTCTACATGAGTGGCAAATGGGGACAGAAATGCTTTGTTCTTCCGCAGTATCATGCCGTTATTGCTGTAAACTCTGACATGCAGGGCAGAGACAGTTCCAACAGCTATATTATCCGGAAACTTCTTCCCCTTGTGGCGCAGTAACATGAGTGAACATTTCGATTTGCTGATTATCGGCGGAGGTGCTTCCGGACTGACTTCCGCTGTAACAGCCTCTGCTATGGGCGTTCAGAAAATTGCTGTTCTGGAACGTCTTTCCCGTACCGGAAAAAAACTTCTTGCCACCGGAAACGGCCGGTGCAACCTGAGTCATAAAAATATTTCTGCACTGGATTATCAGGGCAGTTATGATGTCACGGAAATTCTGCATCAGTTCGGCGATATTGAAAATTTTTTCGAGCTTCTCGGTCTGTACTGCCGGACGGACGAACAAGGCAGAATCTATCCTTACAGCATGAGTGCCAATACTGTTCTGGATGCGCTTCGCCTGCAATGTTCCGGTGTTTCGGAACTTTGTAACGAACAGGCTGTTGCTCTTGCAAAACATTCCGGACAATGGCATATTACAGCAGAATCCGGCAATCAATATTCTGCAAACTATGTCATATTTTCAGCCGGCGGAACGGTTCAGCCAAAATTCGGCACGGACGGAACAGCTTTCCGGCTTCTCGAAAAATTAAATCTTCCGATTGTACAGGGCAGACCAATCCTCTGCCCTTTGCTGTCTGATAAGAAAATTCTGCAATCTCTGAAAGGACTTCGTGTGAAAGGCTCTGTCAGCCTGTATCATAAAGATAATATTATCAAATCCGAAACGGGCGAAATTCAGTTTACAGAACAGGCTTTATCCGGAATCTGTATTTTCAATCTTTCCAGCCTGCTGGAGAAAAATATTTCAGAATATCAGATTTCTGTCAATCTGTTTCCGGAGCTGGATGCTTCCGAAATTCTTTCCAGACTGTACTGCTGTCAGGCGGTGCGGTGCGAGGCCTCCGGAGAAGATATGCTTTCCGGTCTGATGCAGAAGCCCCTTGCAAGAAGCATTCTGAAACAAATCGGCATCAAGGCGGATTTTCCATGCAGTCAGCTTTCTGATTTGCATCTGCATCAGATTGCAGAACTCTGTCATGATTTCCGGTTTCCGGTGCTGGGAACGGTGCAGGAACAGGCACAGGCATCGGCCGGAGGTGTTCACGGAAACGCTCTCGATGAGCATTTACAGGTGAAATCCCATTCCGGATTATACATCACCGGAGAGGCTGTCGATGTTCATGCCCCCTGCGGAGGGTATCAGCTTCACTGGGCTTGGGCAAGCGGTTATACTGCCGGAACGCATGTTGCTGAAAGGATTCTTTGAGGATTTTTTATGATTGAACTGCTGTTTTTTCTAATGTTTCTGCTGTTCCGGATATGGTTCGGCTTTCTGTTTCCGTAAGGGCATGGGTGAGCCTGTCCGCTGGATGCCATTCGCCGTTTATATATATCAAAAGAATTGAGGTACTATTTCAATGATTAGAATTCAGAACATCAGGCTGAATCTGGATTATACAGAACTTGACCTGAAAAAAGCTATCGGGCGGAAACTGCATATTCCCTTTGAGAGTATGCTGGAAATCATCATCAGGAAACGTTCTGTCGATGCCCGCAAGAAAGATAATATCAGCTTTCTGTTCACGATTGACGTAAAAGCTTCCGGAGAAAAGAGAATTCTCCAGAAATGTTCCAAAGATAAAGATATTTCCCTTGTTGCAGATAAAAAATATAAAGTTGCCATCTGTCACAGTCCGGAACGGCCTGTCGTTATCGGGTTCGGCCCTGCTGGTATGTTCGCTTCTTATGTGCTGGCTAAGGCTGGTCTGCGCCCGATTGTTCTGGAAAGAGGCTGTCCTGTCGAAGAACGTGCCCAGCATGTCAACGAATTCCGGACAACAGGCATCCTGCATCCAGAAAGCAATGTACAGTTCGGCGAAGGCGGTGCAGGAACATTCTCGGACGGCAAGCTGAATACCGGCATCAAAGACGAAAGAATCCGGTTCGTCCTCGAAACGTTTGCACAATGCGGTGCGCCTCAGGAAATTCTCTGGCAGGCGAAGCCTCATATCGGAACAGATAAGCTTCAGGAAACTGTCCGGAATTTCCGGAATCTGATTCAGACACTCGGCGGTGAAATTCATTTTCATGCAAAGTTTACTGATTTTACATTACAGGATAATCAGCTTGTTTCTGTCAGATATTTGCAGGATAATCAGGAAAAGGAAATTTCTGCCAAACATGTGATTCTAGCTCTTGGCCACAGTGCAAGAGATACCCTTGAAATGCTCTATGCTAAAAGAATCAGTCTGGCACAGAAACCGTTTGCAATGGGTGTCAGAATCGAGCATCTTCAGGAAGATATTAATAAAGCTCTCTATGGAAAATTCTGGAATCATGAAGCCCTTGGTTCAGCAGATTACAAATTAGCCGTTCATCTGAAAAACGGCAGAAGTCTTTATACATTCTGCATGTGTCCCGGCGGTGAGGTTATTGCTTCGGCATCCGAAACAGGCCGGCTTACTGTCAACGGCATGAGCTATTTCAAGCGTGACGGCAGAAATGCCAACAGTGCATTGTTAGTTGGCATCACGCCTGAAGATTTTGGAAGTGAACACCCTCTTGCCGGCATGTTCCTGCAAAGAGAAATTGAAGAAAAAGCCTTCCGGTCTGCCGGAAGCAATTACTATGCGCCTGTTATCTGTGTAAAAGACTTTCTGCACCGGAGAGAAACCAGAAAATTCGGCAGAATCCGTCCGACTTATACTCCCGGTACGGCCTTTGTTTCACCGGATAAGTATCTGCCGTCCTACATGTGCGAAACGCTTCGTGCAGGCCTCAAAGAAATGGATAAGCGTCTGAAAGGCTTTGCCTGTGATGATGCTGTCCTAACCGGTGTTGAAACAAGAAGTTCTTCTCCGGTAAGAATGCTTCGTGATGAGAATTTCTACAGTACAGGAATCAAGGGGTTCTATCCGTGCGGTGAAGGCGCAGGCTATGCCGGAGGCATTACTTCTGCCTCGGTGGACGGCATCCGGTGCGCCGAAGCCTTAATCAAGAATCTGAATGAGGAGAATTATCATGCCTGAATTAACTGATATGAATTATGTAAAAGAAGTCATGAGCCGTCACGGATTTCAGACTTCCAAATCGCTGGGACAAAATTTTCTGATTAATCCGGCAGTCTGCCCCAAAATGGCAGAACTCGGCAATGCAAAGGCCGGATTCGGCATTCTGGAAATCGGCACGGGCATAGGCGTTCTGACAAAAGAGCTGGCTAAGAGGGCTGATAAAGTCGTGGCTGTTGAACTGGACGAAAAATTATTTCCGATTCTGGAAGAAACGCTTGCAGAATTTGAGAATATTAAAATCATTCACGGCGATGCGCTCAAATATGATTTATCTTCACTGATTCAGGAAGAATTTCAGGGTATGGAAGTGGCTGTCTGCGCAAATCTTCCGTATTACATCACCTCGCCTCTGATTATGAAACTTCTGGAAGACAGACTTCCGGTGAAAACTATCACAGTGATGGTGCAGAAAGAAGCCGGTCAGCGTCTTTGTGCGCCTGTCGGAAGCAGGGAATCCGGTGCGGTGACGGTTGCCGTTGCCTATTACGGGAAGGCTGTCAGGCTGTTTGATGTTTCCAGAGGAAGCTTTTTGCCTGCTCCGAATGTTGATTCTGTCGTGATGCAGATAGAATGCTATCCGGAAAATATCTGGAATGTTCTGGATGAAAAATTATTTTTCCGGATGGTAAAAACCGGATTTTCCCAGCGCAGAAAACAACTTTCCGGCGTACTTGCCGGAGGACTTGGCATATCCAAGACAGATATGAAAGAAATTTTCAGTCAGGCGGAAATTGCGCCCTCTGTCCGGATTGAAGCCCTTACAATGCCGGAACTTGTCAAATTAAGCAACGCTATTGCTGATAAAATAAATCAAGCATAACCAGAAGGTACTTCTATGAATCTGAAAATTGAAAACGGCACACTGAAAAACTATACCGGACGAGACATTCATTCTCTGACAATTCCTGACACGGTCAAGGAACTGGGAAGCTGGTCACTGGACAACCATCCGGAATTATATTATGTGATACTTCCCGAAACAATCAGCAAAATCGGCTATCATGTCTTTTATGAAGATGATAATTTGATTTCTATCATCGTAGACAGGAAAAATAAATATTTCTCAACTTTCGGCGGTGCTTCAGAAAGTATTCTCTGTGACAAACAGACATCAGCCCTGTTATGCTGTCCGAACGGGCTGGAAAGCGTTCATATTCCGGCAAGTATCACAAATATCAAAGAAACAGATGCATTTGCAGGATGCAAAAAACTCACCCGAATCACTGTTGCTGAAAATAACAGGAAATATACAGTTCTAAACGGTGTTCTTTATGAGCATGACGGCATCAAGCTGACAAAATTAATCCGCTGTCCGGTCGATAAAGTCTCCCTGCATATTCCTGACAGTGTGACAGAAATTTATCCTCATGCATTCGAGGGCTGTACAGAACTGGAAGAAATTTCCATTCCGGACAGAATCAAAGAACTGAAAGGCTATACTTTCAAGCACTGTCACAAGCTAAAATCTGTCCGGTTTCCGAATCATCTGAAAACTATCGGAGATTCCTGCTTTCGGGAATGTCACAGTCTGGAAGAAGTCATTCTGCCGTCAGGTACGAAAACAGTCATTGCAGGTGCATTCGATAACTGTAAAACTCTGAAAAAAATAGTCCTTCCGGAAAGTGTCACATTCACGGGATATATCGTCTGCGGATGCCGTTCGCTGGAACTGCTCACCTGTCACGGTATCGAAATCCGGAAACAGGAGCTTGAAAACCTCCCGAGTATTGCCAACGGCATTATCTGGCTGATAATTCAGAAACGCTTTGATGAAAATATTTATCCGGAAGCAAAATACAGGATTCTCTATCAGATGTTTATCAGAAATCCGGATGATGAAAAAATAAACACTTATATCAAAACGAATTTTAATGAAATTATCACTTGCCTGATTCAGGATAATCAAATTGAAACCGTTCAGAATTATATCAAATCGTTCCGACGATATCTGAACGTACAAAATCTTGATACATTCATCCGGTGTGCAATTGATAATCAGAAATATGAAATGCAGATATTTCTAACAAATCTGAAATATCAGCGAAACGATTTCAAGGAAAAAGACTGGACGTTATAACAAAAATCCGGAAATATTCCGGAAAAGCGACAATCCGCAGGAAATGACTGACTTTCTTCATGAAAAATTCTGAAATAGCATCACCGTTCGACAAATTTCGCAGACAGACTCTGCTATAATAGAAGTATAATTTCTATGATATGCGAGGAGCTGTGTGATTATGCTGAAAAAATTAATCCGGAATGAATGGTTTCAAGTACCTGTCTGCTGTGCGCTGTCTGCCAGCGGAGGGTATCTGCTTTCGATGGGAACAGTTAGCGGTATTGTTTCACCACTTGCGGCATCACTTGCCGGAATATGCAGTCCGCTGTATATCTTCTGCATTTTGCTGGGAAGCCTGCTTTCCTACTGCGTACAGGACGCACCGGAAGGAATGCAGTTTTTGCTGACTTCGCTGATTGCAATACTCTGTATCAGAATTTTCTTTTATGATAACTTCAAGCCATGGGTTTCAGGAATTCTGACAGCAGTTACCTGCATCGGAGCAGGCATCATGCTGGATGTGCTTTTTCAAGGCGGAGAAGGCAAACTGCCGTTATATATCCTAGAATCTTTCATGACCGGAACAGCTTCTTTTTTTCTGTCAGATGCCGTACAGAATCTTCGGGAGCACCGGCGCATTGCGCTGGGTGGCGGAAAGAGCTTTACTTTCTCAATATGCTATCTGCTGATAATTACTGCTTTATGCGGTATTGACTTGGAATTCTGCAATCTGGGGAGAATTATCGGCATGACCGTCACGCTGACGGCTTCCCGACAGTTCAGGCAATCCGCCGGAACGCTCTGCGGTGCGCTGACTGCCTGTGGTGTTGTCTTATGCAGTGTTCCGCTGGGGATGCCTCTGCTGTTTCTGCCGGTGACAGCCATGCTTGCCGGATTTCTGTATCAGATTCCAAATGCCTTTTACATTCCTGTTTTTTTCCTGATGCAGTTATTCAGCAGTGCCGTACTTGACAGCAGTATCGGAATTATCAGAATTCTGTCAGAACTAATTATCTCCTGCACACTGTATGCCGTCTTCTGCCGGACAGAGTTCCGGAAATGGATTTCGTTTCCGGAATCTGCACCCTCCGGACAGAAGCAGGTTATTCAGCAGGAAATCTTTCTCAGCAAGGCATTACAGGAATTAAGAGAAGAAACTTCTGCGGTGATGCGTCATCTGACTGTGATTACACCGCCAGAACCTGCTGAACAGGTCAGAGAAACACTCTGCCAGAACTGTCCGCACTATGTGCAGTGCTGGAAACAGAATCAGCATCAGACAGCGCAGGCTTTTCAGCAGATGCTTCACACGCCGGCAGTCCTTCCCGAAGCACTGGAACACTGTCCCGAACGAAAACAGCTCTCTGCCATGATGCAGGTCGGCAGTCAGCGCAGAACCGTCCGGCAGATGCAGAATGTCAGCCTGATGCAGAACCGTGAAATGATGCTGGAATATCTGCATCTTCTGGAACATGTTACAGCAGATTCTGCCAGACGGCGTGCCTTGCAGTTCTGCGATGCAGAAACTGCCATGTTAAAGAACATCCTGACAAGATGCGCCGTTACGGATGATACCGGCTGTTTTGTTTGCAAGCTCCGAAGCGGTCGTTATACTGCGGAAATCTACTCCGGACAGGAATCCTTTCCCCTTGCGACCATTCAGGAATTGCTGAGCCGTCAGCTTGATACTGAACTGAAAGCCATTTCTGTTGCACATAAGCACCAGACAAGATACTGTCTTTATGAAGTTCCGGCCTATTGTATGGAATATGCGCTCCGGAGTCAGAATGCGCCGGCATACGAACGATGCGGTGACCATGCAGATGCTTTTACAGATGCTTTCGGGAATCAGTATCTTGTCATTTCTGACGGCATGGGAAGCGGAAGTCCGGCTTCACTGGCTTCGAGAATCGCCGTCCGGACATTCCGGAATATGGTATGCTGTGATATGCCTGTAGATTCTGCTATCCGGCTGATGAATGCCCTGCTCATGACCGAAACCAATACAGAAAATTTCGCCACGCTGGATATTGTTTTTCTCAATGCGGATACCGGTGAACTGTCTTTCTGCAAATCGGGTTCTGCTTCGGCATTGTTCTGCCGTGACGGGGAGATGCATCAGATACTTGCACAGAGTTTTCCGCTGGGCATTGTTCCGGATGCACCTCCAAGCCGGACAAAACTTTCTGCACAGGACGGCGATGCTGTCATTCTGCTTTCTGACGGCATCAGCGAGGCAGAATATCCCTATATCCGTCAGCTTCTCTTACAGAATTCTTCTCCGGAACAGCTTCTGAATGCTGTTTTTGAAAAAGCACCGGTTTTTCACGGCGGTACTGTACGGGATGACATGACAGTTATCACGGCCTGTGTAAAAAATCAGCATCCGGTTTCTCAACGGAAATCTGCTCCCCGAAAGCGACAGCATTCGTCTCCGGAAGCGGTTATCCGGTAAAAACAGCCCTATTTTTTAGTGCAATCTGCACAAAATCAAAGGCTATATTTTATAAGAACGCATGAATTTTTAACATGACTATGAAAAATACTTGAAATACTTCATAATTTTTGTTAAAATAGAGATGGGAGATTATAGAGGAAACCGAAAATCGTGTACTCTCATCCTGCATATATGATAAACAAAAACCAGACGTTTGGCAAATTCAAGTAAGAAAGGATTAAAGTTACTGGTATTGCATGACTGCGGTATTTTCAAAATACAGCACGGCAATATGTACCCGTTCGTTAGCGGGGAATTCACGCCTTTGGAGTATCATGCCAACGCAGAAATGCGGATACGTTGAATGAGGAATGAAACAGAAATGCAGTCCTGCATTTCGGCAGTTTTCAGTAACGGCAGAGATTTCATGAATACTACAAAAACAGAGAATCCGAATGATTTTCCTCTCTATTTATTTTATCAGGGGAAAAATAACGAAAGCTACAAGTTTTTCGGCGTACATGAGATAGAAGAAAACGGAGTGAAAAAACATCGTTTCCGTGTATGGGCACCGAACGCCGTCAGTGTTTCGGTGGTGGGAGATTTCAATAACTGGAACCGCCAGCCCAACCCCATGTCACTGATTGCTGACGGTGTATGGGAAGCGGTGATTGAAAATCTTGCCCAGTTTGATGCCTATAAATACAGTATTGAAACTCGTTCCGGCGAACTGCTCATGAAAAGTGACCCTTATGCCAATCATTTCGAGACACGTCCGGCAAATGCTTCCAAAATCTATGAAAGCTCCTACACATGGCACGACAGCGAATGGCTGGAAAAGAAAACCCGACAGATTGTTTACAAGAGTCCCATGAATATCTATGAAGTGCATCTGGATTCATGGAAAAGAAATGCAGATAATATCGTTCTGGATTATGTCACATTTGCCAAGCAGATGATTCCGTACATGAAAAAAATGGCTTATACCCATATCGAATTCATGCCTTTGACTGAATATCCGTATGATGGTTCTTGGGGGTATCAGGTAACCGGTTATTTTGCACCGACATCCCGCTATGGAACGCCTGACCAGTTCCGTGAAATGATTGACCTGTTCCATCAGAATGATATTGGTGTCATTCTGGACTGGGTTCCTGCACATTTTCCGAAAGATGCCTACGGCCTGTATGAATTTGACGGCACATGCTGTTATGAATATACCGACCCGAAGAAAATGGAGCATAAATCATGGGGCACAAGAGTATTTGACTATGGAAAAGGCGAAGTGCGTTCTTTTTTGATTTCCAGTGCCTGCTACTGGCTTGACCAGTTCCATCTGGACGGGCTTAGGGTGGATGCTGTTGCTTCTATGCTGTATCTGGACTATGACCGCAGAGACGGCGAATGGACTCCCAACATCAACGGCGGACACGAAAATCTGGAAGCGGTTGATTTCTTCCGCAGTCTGAATGAAGCTGTTTTCTCAAAGCATCCTGATGTGCTCATGATAGC
>JAFRMZ010000074.1 GCA_017430465.1 Oscillospiraceae bacterium | reverse complement strand
CTGACTTACTATGCCCTTTCTGAAAAACGTGGAAAGGAAGCTATGGAGAAAATTGGATTTCTTACAGAGTATACGGGTATCGTTGTACATGATTTCTGGATGCCGTATTTTAAGGTAACCAAAGCGAAACACGCCATGTGCTGTGCACATCTTTTGCGTGAACTGACAGGTATCTTTGAGAATCACCCGGAACAGGAATGAGCACGGGAAATGTATGATGAACTTTTTCCATGTATCGTGCAGCAAATTTTTATCATCAGAATCCAGAAATTAATTCACGTCAGCATTATATGGAATGCCTGAAACACAACTATGATGTGATTCTCAAAAAGGGGGCAGAGCAGAATCCTATTCCCCAAAAAGAACAGGGAAAACGTGGAAAGATTCGGACACTGATTGACCGCCTTCAGAAATACAAGGCGGAAGTCTGCCGTTTTACAGAAAACCCACTTGTGCCATTTACCAATAATCAAGCGGAACGTGCTCTCCGTATGGTGAAGATGAAAAGCAAGGTGACTGGTACATTCCGCTCGGAGCAGGGAGCTAAAGATTTTCTGACCATAAAGTCATTCCTCTCTAACGCTGCTAAAGCTGGCTCAACTGCTTTTCAGGCTTTACTTTCATTATTTCAAGGTCAGTTTATTTTAGGGGACTGAATAGTTACGATTATCAATGCTATTTTAACGGATTAAACTATTAAAGTGACACGCTCAAAAAAAGTGGCAAAGTGTGTTTCTTTCCTCTGCCACTAATTTACAAGTCGTACACAGTAGCATACAATTGTACCTTACTGTGATTTTTTTGATGCTGTATTCGGGAGTTTGAATCTGATTATAAATCAATTTATATGCTCAAATTCTTTTAGATGACACTCATCAAAATAATGAATACCATGGTCAAACAGTTCTGCTTCGGGAATATGTTCTTTTATTTCATCGAAAACTGCCCTGACAGCAGTATCGCTGTCAAATGACTGTGCGCCTGTCAGACGGAGTATTCCATTAAATTCACACGCCATTATCCATACCGGATAGGAGTAAGATCCTGCACAAGCTGTTACTGATTTAATATGCTTATCAATATTTTCTCCGAAACTGATATGCCCTGTATACGACAGTCCGTAAGTATTATTTTTATCATCTCTGTCTCTTGCGGCAGAAACAGCCATATGAGCTGTCTCTTCAATAGATTGGGGCAGGGAAGATACTTTTCCTATCAGGGTTATATTCTGAGAGATTCCAACAAACAGGTTATCCGGTTTTACCTGAGTCATCATTTCCTGACGAAGAAGTTTTGCACGTTCCTTGAAATCATGTTTATCAAGCTTTGAAGTGTAAGGCACAACAAAAGTTGAAGCACTGTTGCCGCCGCTTTCAACCTTGAATATGGGACGGAGGTCAGCAGAAGCATAACCTGCAATATCCATATCCCCCACTTCATAGGCATTGCGAAGTCCACGACCTATCATTGTTTGCAGGACAGGGAAAACAGAACTTTCACATGACTTTGAAAGCGTAAGCAAAGGCTGAATGGGAATATCTATTTCAAACAAATGCTGTTTTGTATTTTCGTCTGAAAAACGAGTTTCAGGAATACGAAAAACATTTCGTTCTTCCGCATTATATCTTCCATTCGGAGAAAAACTATCTCCCTTTTCCATGATTTTTTCATATACAGGCATTGTATCTGTGACATATGGAATAGTGATATCCGCTGGATTGTCACTGAAATAATACATCAGCATTGTATTCAAAAAATTATTTATGCCACGCAAATCAGATATACCATGAAAAATATGAATTGTAAAGTCCTTTTCACTATATGCACAATACAGCATAAATCCGCCTGTTTCCGGAGAACCAATATGTTTAGGAATATCATTTCCCTCAAACAGCGGTACTTTTTCAACGTCACTGACAGAAGCCTTTACACGTCCGTCACAGATAACAGGGTGTATTCTGAAATTTGTGTGTATTTTTAAAGCCTCTTCAAAAGCATTTTTAAGTTTATCAGCATTTACTGACTCTTTCAGTGTGCATTTAATTTCAATTACCGTAGCACGTGTACCGGTTCTTCCCCAATAGAAAACTTCATCAGCTGTATTGAAATTTCTGAGCATAATAATATTTACCTCCTGTAAAAAAGTCTGATTTCAGTATCTTCTGAAATTACAGAGAAATTATAACATATTAAGAACCATTTGTCAATAGATTATTAAATTTTTTTCAGAAAATGTTTGTTTTTATCTATAAATGACCATATATCAGGCTGTGTCTAACCAGCTCCAGGTTAAAGTTCCGCCTGTAAAAAGCGTGGCAGAGCATGTTTCTGTCCTCTGCCACTAATCTATAAGTCGTACACAGTTGCATATAGTATCATAGAATACAGAATTATTCCTGTTTTTCTGCCACCTTACTCACTCAATCTGAATTTGATTTTTTTCATAAGTAAAATATTCACAGGAGATAGTTCAAGCTGATGGCGGTTTTTCATCTTTTCGTGTTGTCCCTGAGCTATTTTTGTGGTGAGAGTAAGCCGCTTGCCATCGAATTCAGACTTGCTTAATGTATGGCGAAGTTTTTCAAAGCAATATGAACAGGCAACAGTAATTATATACTGGTATTCCTTCCTTGTATCTGGATTTTCATTTTCCAGCACAATAATTCTTCTGCTTTGGTTCTTTTTGGTATCTTCCCCATAATCGAAAGTTTCAAGCGGTATGTCCGCACAAATCGGACAGTAGATATCATAGCTTCCTCTTGCTGTAAGCAGTCTGTATATTATTTCAATATCTTCAATATCTGAAACTTCATCAGATGAAAAGTCAGCCCAATCCAGAACAAGTCTTTTCTTAACTCGTGCAAAGGTTCTTCGTCTGGAAAGATAATTCATTGTTTTCGTATCATTTCCGTTGTGAATGTATCCACGCAGTAATTTCATTAGATACTCTGAAAGGTTCAGTTCTTTCAAAACCAAAGAAACAACAACATTTATATCAGGAACATTAT
This sequence comes from Oscillospiraceae bacterium, assembly GCA_017430465.1. GTDB lineage: Bacteria > Bacillota > Clostridia > Oscillospirales > Ruminococcaceae > UBA3855. The sequence goes on along the minus strand of JAFRMZ010000074.1, from coordinate 1,004 downwards.
CATAGAAAATATAAATATCCTTACTGTTTGATAAATATCTGGCTATCGTCTTGAATGAAGTGCTTGCATCCATCTTTATCTTAGCCGATTTATTTCCAAAATATGCCACTACATATTTTTTACTGCTGGAATCAAATCTGCTGACATGTATCTTGTATCCGGATATGTTGAAAATAAAGTCTCTGTTTTCCTGTGGAAGTTCATTGGTGGTATTTTCTTCGATTTCTTCAATTATTACATCATCATGTGAATATTCGTTTTTGTTGAGTGTTACAAGTTTCAGAAGAAAATCATTGATAATATCGTGAGTAGATAGAAGTGTTTGATGACATGAAATGCTTATTGGGCGGTCTCTTCCAGTGTCTTTAATCTTCTTTCTGTATCGAATAGCCTCTAAGAACTTTCCAAAATCTGTTAAATGAATATTTTTAAGAAATTCAAGACGGACAATTTGCTGCTCGTAATCAGGATAACAGTATTCAAAAGGAGTATTATCAAAATATCTTTTTTCTCTATGTTCCCAGCTAATAATTCTTTTCTCGAACAAATAACGTAATGAATCATCAATACTGCTACGCAATGTACTATCTGTAGCAATCTTTTCAAGAAGAATTAATTTATTATCATCTGAAACGGAACAATCTGTTCTGTACGGCAGTTGGTAACAATTATATTTTCCATTCCAATTTCTTCTTGAATAACTGCAAGGTGCTATAAATCTTATTTTATACTTATTATGTTTATTACCAGCGTCATAAAGCCTGTTGCCAAGCATTTGCTGTTTCAGTTCTGAATATTTACTGTCATACTGTTGATTCTGCCAATTTGAAAGCACACCGTTTGCAAGTTCAGGTATTCCGTTGAATAGATAGTCCTTAAAACTAAGTCTATCTTTTATCAAAGAGCCGTCAAAATCTAATGCAGCATTTAGTTGATACCTTCCTATCAGTTTCAGGCTCAAGTCCTGATTATATCTATCTCCCAGTTCCTTTTGGAGATGAGAT
>JAFRMZ010000073.1 GCA_017430465.1 Oscillospiraceae bacterium | reverse complement strand
TTCTTCTATCTGACGGCGGCAAAAATCTGTCAGAGCCGGAATATCTGTGGTAATTGTTTCCCATAAAGATTCGCTGTCGACTTTGCCGTAGCTGTGAGCCACAATATTTCTGAGCCCTCTAACGGCTCTCCACGGAATCTGACTGCTTGTTGCATCACGGAAATCTTCAGACAGCTTTCCAGCAAGTTCGCCTATCTGCAGCACACACATTGCTACTGCATTCTGGTAAACCGAATTTGTTTTCAGTGTTTCCAGATTTGCATGAAACATCTCATTTGCCTCGTCAATTTGCCTTGCATACACTATCCGCTCAACAGCCCGCTATGATGCTGATTGTCACTCATTTTGATTATTTCTCCTTGCCCGATGCGGCTTTTTCCGTGGGGAACACTCCCCTGCCGGAGCCTGAATCTTTTCATCGGAACAGAAATGCTCACGCTTATAATTGGTCAGCAGGACAAGCACCTCCTCCTGCTCTGCATGCCGTGCCTGCTCAATGAATTGGTCGATATTCGCTTGGGTAAAGAACTTGTCCGACTCGCAGAGAGCTTTGATAAAGCAAATATCGCCGTTTGGAATGCTGTCTTTCATAAATTCGGGAAGAAATTCCTTTATGTTCTCCTCAGCGTTCTCATCACGATCGCAGAGAAATTTAATAATAGCACAGGGATATACTATAACATCGTTCATATTGTCTATATCCTCGGGACAGTTGATCGTTTTTATCATTTCCGTATCTCTGTCATAATCCTCGACTGTATAATCTATGTTACTGCAATCTCTTTTAATTATATAACCTCTAAAACGAAATTCCAGACCGACCACAGAATTATAAAAAGCGTTATAGGTAGCACTAATTGTTACACGGTCACGGGAAATTGCTAACCATTTTACAGCCGTACAGCCTATTTTCGACACGAGTTGCCGCAGCCCCAGCAAGTTCCAAACTCCGCAGCCGTCAAAAGCATTATCGCTGATGTTCTTAACACTTGTGTGTATCTTGGCAGAGAACAGACATATGCAGTCTGCGAAAGCATAATCGCCTATTTTCTCCACGCTGTGCGGTATCCTTACAGAAGTCAGTCTTTTGCAGTGCTTGAAAGCACAATCGCCTATTTCAGCCACGCCGTTTGATATCGTGAGCGATTTAAGTCTTTTGCATTCACGAAAAGCACTCGTTCCTATTTTTGTTACGCTGTGCGGTATCCTGACCGACTTAAGTTTTTCGCAGTCGCAGAAAGCTTCCATGGCTATTTCCGTTACGCCGTTTTGTATCGTGAGCGTGGTCATGCTTGTGCATTCCTTGAAAGCCTCCCAACCTATTTCCGTCACACTGCTCGGTATCCTGACCGATCTCAGGCGTGTGCAACGCTCGAATGCCCCCTCGCCTATTTTCGTCACGCCGTCCGGTATCCTGACGGTTTTATCGAAGCCTTTATACTTAATTAAAATACCGTTTAATATTATAAGATCACCGGAATAGTTTGTCTGAAATCTTGTTCTTAAAAGAGCGTCCCTGCCGATTTTCGTCACGCTGCGAGGTACAGTGACCGAGGTCAGGTTTGTGCAGCCCTCGAAAGCACGATTGCCTATTTCCTTCACGCCGTCAAGAATCGTGACCGAGGTCAGGTTTGTGCAGCCCTCGAAAGCTCTCTCGCCTATTTCCGTCACGCTGTCCGGAATCGTGACCCGGGTCAGGTTTGTGTTGCCAAAGAAAACGGTTTTATCAATTTTCGTCACGCCGTCGGGTATCGTAACCGAGGTCAGGCTGTCACACCACATAAAGGCTGTGCCGTCTATTTCTTTTACGCTGCCCGGTATTTTTACCTTTTTAACACCCGGCTTCTGGGAATATCTTATCAATACGCCGTTTTCTATCCTAAAGCCCATAATATGATGCTCCTTTCTTCGAGTCATTCCGATATACCACCGCCGTTTCGGTTTCCTGATTCTATTATACGCTATTATCATTACAACGTCAAGATATTCCGTGAAATATTTTTCAGCAGCCGATCCGATAATGAAAAGCCTTACCCACGTATCACAGGGATAAGGCTTTTCCTCAACAGGTATCTGTGCGGTTACTCCCAAACTTCTTTCAGCAGAGACACGCCGTCCTGAAGCCGACCTTATAGGCAGCTCTCATCTCAGTGGCGGCGGTATCGCTTACGCAGTCGAGGATTTTGTGGAATACATCAATCTGCTCCTCGTCAAGAGAATTTTCAAAGGGGATACTGAGTTTGTTAAACTCGTCAGCGTGAATATTGCCCTGCCGATAGTTGTAAATAACATCAATCATTTGTATTCGTCCTTTCGGTTTTATTGTAAAACCAACCGTCCAAACTTTACCAAATAATCGTTGTTAAGGTGTTGCATTCGGCACAGCTAATTCTAAAAACTAAATCATGAAAAACAAACCCCAAACCAGTGGCGGATATTTCAATATTGGTTTGGGATTGATTTATATCTGCCGCTTCTATGGGAAGTTCTGCCTTTGATGAGGGAACAGTTTTAGAAGAAATCGTATCATCTACGATACAGAGCACTGGTTTTCCTGAACGTTTTGCTTCCCCATAAATGATACTGAGCACTGCCATTCTCACTGCTGTCTCCAGAATCGTTTCGTCCCATATCCCATGGTTCAGAAAATGACCCAGCGTTGTGCGGTGACAATCGCTGTGATTTGCAAAATCCACGGTTTTTCCATGATATCTGATACTGAATACAGCAATCAGAATCGTCATCAGATGTTTCATCACATGTGCTGAAAAAAGCTCATGCAGATTTTTTTCTTTCAGACTATTGACAATTGTTTCAGATTCATATATACTTGTATTCATAAGACAACAGCTCCCTGAGTTCATGGTTTGTGGTAATTCCATTATAACTCATTTTGGAGCTGTTGTCTTCTTTTTTGTGCATTTTTTCAATTTGCTCATTTATAGTTATTAATCCCTTCTCGGCCAAAAACCGAGAAGGGATATTTTACTTTGACTGCTTTGGAATTATTCAAAGTGTCCGAGATTAACATATTTAATTATTGCCAGAGAATCAGAAGTGTCAATTGTTCCGTCAGCATCCACGTCAGCCAATTTTCTCTGTTCTGTAGTAAGAGTTCCTGTTCCCATAAGGTACTTGTTTATGAGAGTAGCATCTGCTGTTTGAACTTGGCCGTTTCCATCAACATCACCGAATACGGTTCGAAGATTAACAGCACCCAGAATATTCTTGTTTACCAGTCTTACATCAATCATGCCGACAACACCGTCTCTGTTGACATCTGCACGCATAAGGTCAATATCGCTGGTCAGTGTTACATTATTAACGTATTTCAACATCAGCAGAGAATCATTTGAATCTACCTTGCCATCATAGTCAGCATCACCGAAAACGCTTGTCTTGCCGTATACAACAGTATCATAGAAGAAATCCATGATGATTTCTGCATCAATATCGTCAACAACATCGTCAGCATTAACATCCATTCTTTCCTTATATGCAGAATCAAATCCTTCAAGATTCGGATATTCCTCCAGCAGACTGCTCAGTTGTTCGCTGTCAGCTCTTTCGATGCGCTTGTTCATGTTAGCATCGCCAAAATAGGGTGCAAACTTCTGGTCAAACTTTACATATTCTGTTGCGCCAGCATTCATAACTCCCATTGAAACCATACTCATAATAGCTGCGGATGCAACCGCTGCGATTTTAACTAAATTCTTCTTCATGTTCTTATAATCCTTTCAATAATTAAAAAATTATACCAATAACAGAACGATAAAACAGCACAACAGAAGTGGATATAATACAGCAGTACTTTCTGCACCACAACCACAAACAGAACTTTCCGGACAGTCTCGCTATTAATTATCAAAATTTATTGCAATTAAAATCTGACATCGCTCTGAAAATGATAATACCATATTCTTAAATAAAAGTCAATAGTTTTTCGTAAAATTTGTATAAATATTCGATTTGGATATAAAATATTCAATAAAAAATATTAATTATAAATAAAAAAAGAGCAGAACCTCTTGCGGGATTCTGCTCCGGATATTTTTAAAAAATGCTTATTCAGCAGGCTGATTTCTGTATGTGCCGAAAAATACAGAATTGAAGAATTCTCTTGTTGCATCTGCGCCCATTGCCATTTTAAACATATTGGTAGCAATACCACCCATATCAATCAGATTATCAGCATATTCCTGTACCAGTGCAAACTTGACAGCTTTTTCTTCTGCATCCAAATCGTGAAGATTCAGGGAAGCATCCATTGTCAGTTGAATGCTGTCAAACAGCATCTGGCTAGTGATGTCATCTGCTCTGAAATCAGATGTTTTAAACAGGCCTACTGTCCGCAGGTCATCGTACCATGCAGAGCTGGGAGTAGTATCCGCAAGCATCTGATAATCTTCGTACAGACCGCTGAACGATGCCAGAACGCCCTGATATTCATCAGAATACTTGTCCGGTGTGAGGTCGTAATATTCCACATAAGAAACACGCTGGTCACCGTTATACATATAATCGACAGACAGCAGAGGCAGGTCCTTGTCATACGGAGACAGCACATAAGTAGTCATCTGTGCCATGCCTTCGGCCTTCATGATAGAAAGGTTGCCGATGCCTTCTACATCATACTGCTGAATATCGAATTCAATCATGTTCATGATATTGACATGGCTGAAATCACCGGTATCCACAGGGGTGAGAGTGTAATACTGGGAAAAAGTATCCAGTGTTGTACTGATAGTTTTTTCCATCAGACTGGTATTGTATTTCTTGATATATTCCTCTCTGCTTTCAGATTCTGTTCCGGCGAATCTGGCGTAGGAATAGCCGTAGTTTGCATTTGTGCTGTAAGAATTGATAGTGATAGTATCTGCAATAATCACTGCATTGTTGAGGTTGACATTGGCAGCATTAATTTCCACGTTTCCGAGCGGTGCATACAGAATACCGCTGAAATTCACGTTGTCGCTGTCGATAACAATATCACCATATTCGGAATAAATTACAGCATTGCTGGTATTGTTTACATTGCCAGTGATAGTAATATCATAGTCTGCCTTAACAGAAGACATGATATTGACATTTCCGTTCAGGACAGCATCTCCGGCAACATCGACAGGAGAACCGATAAATACGTTAATATCGGACAAGTCGAGAGAATCCACTGTTTCGGCATTGCCGAAATAAGTGTCTGTAATCTTGTCACCGATAAAGAGCATATCTTCTCCGGCATTTTCTGTTTTTTTGCCATTGAAGTTAGCATAGCCGTTAGTAACAATTGTACCATTGGAAGCGATGCTTCCGTTCATGGTGAGCCAGTTGGAATTGATGGTAATTGCGCCGTCTGCATCAGATGCTGCAAACATAGCATAAGGAAACATATCTGTTTCCTGTGCCGAAGCTGTCACACAGGGCATTGCAGAGAGGGCGGTCAGGGCGGAGAGTACAACGGCGGTTTTTTTCATAATACTTTTTCTCATTTTCAAAAACTCCTTACATAATAGACTGACGTAAACGATTACGTCTGATAACATTATTTTAACATATTGCAAGTAGAAAGTCAATATTTTTATAAAAATTCTGTTATAAATATCCAATTTTGTAAGATTGAACAAAAAAAAAACAAATTTTTTTACATTCAGGTATTACATTTAGTATTTATTAACTGCATTCTGATTACAAATGATTTTTTCTATCCAAACAGTCTTTTTGGAGCATTTTTGTCTTTTTGGATTGCAATTTTGATTTTATGTCCGGTTTTCGGAAAAAACAGAATTTTATCGCATTTGTCCGAAAAGAGTGGAAAACAGCCGTATTTTATGCTATAATATCCAAAAATATATTTTACTTGAGGTGATTATCATGTTGAATCTGCCATGGAAAAAATTAGGACTGTTTGCAGGCGGTGTCCTGTTCGGAACAGCCGGCATTAAAATCTTAACCGGTCAGGATGCGAAAAAATGCTATACCAACGCTACCGCTGCCGTACTGCGTGCCAAAGACTGTGTTATGGAAACCGTTACCAATGTCCGTGAAAATTGCAGTGATATTCTCGAAGATGCCAAGGAAATCAATGCAGAACGCTATGCCGTTCAGGAAGACGCTGTTATCGCAGATGCTTCCGAACAGCCGGAATCTGAAATTCCCGATGCTTCAGAAACCTGATTCGCAGACCGCTTATGCGGTCTGTTTCTATGATAAGGAGGCTTGCTATCTATGAAATGTACCATTCTGCACGAATCCAAAGGCCGGATAAGAGTCCGTTTCTGCCAGAATCGCATGACACTGCATCAGGCGGATATAGCAGAATATGCACTTTCGGCTCTGGACGGCGTGACACGGGTGCAGGTATTTCACCGTACCTGCGATGTGATTCTGTACTACACCTGCTCCAGAAATGAAATCATCCGTGCACTGTCAGAATTTTCCTATCAGAATCCCCAAGCGGAAGCACTTGTTCCGGAACATACCGGACGGGAAATGAATCACGCCTATGAAGAAGCTCTTGTTTCAGCAGTAACATGGCGCATGATTCATAAACTGATTCTGCCTGCGCCTGTCAGACAGATTCTTTCTTTTCTGAAATCATGGAAATATATTCTGAACGGCCTGAAATGTCTGTTCCGTGGAAAACTCGAAGTTCCCGTTCTGGATGCAGTTGCTATCAGCGTGTCACTTCTGCGGGGTGATTTTGATACCGCAGGTTCTGTCATGTTTCTGCTTCACATCGGAGATATTCTGGACGAATGGACACACAAAAAATCTGTAGATGACCTTGCACGTACCATGTCTCTGGGAGTAGAGCATGTCTGGATACAGACACCGGACGGAAGTGAAGTTCTCGTTCCGGTGAAAGAGATTCAGAAAGGCGACACTATGATTATCCGCACCGGTTCGATGATTCCGCTTGACGGAAAAATCATTTCCGGCGATGCTATGGTGAATCAGTCCTCAATGACAGGCGAGTCTGTGCCGGTTCACAAATCGGCCGGCGCATACGTCTATGCCGGAACTGTTGTGGAAGATGGTGCATGCACTGTCTGCGTTGAAAACACTGCCGGAAGCGGACGCTATGACCGCATTGTCAAGATGATTGAAGAATCTGAAAAAATGAAATCTTCTGCTGAAAATAAAGCCTCTCATCTGGCAGACCGGCTTGTTCCGTGGAGTCTGGGTGGTACGCTTCTGACATGGCTCATCACCGGAAATGCGACAAAAGCCGTTTCTATCCTGATGGTTGATTTTTCCTGCGCCCTGAAACTGGCTATGCCGATTTCAGTACTTTCTGCAATGCGTGAGTGCAGTCGTGCCGGAATTACTGTAAAAGGCGGACGTTTTCTGGAAGCTGTTGCCGAAGCCGATACTATCGTTTTTGACAAAACAGGCACACTCACCCATTCCGCACCGCATGTCGCCGAAGTCATCACATTTGGCGGACGTGATGAAGCGGAAATGCTCCGGCTTGCCGCCTGTCTCGAAGAACATTATCCTCATTCCATCGCAAATGCAGTTGTCAAAGAAGCTGAAATCCGTGGTCTGAAACATGAAGAATGTCATTCCGAAGTAGAATATGTTGTTGCACATGGGATTTCCAGCATGGTTGAAGGAAAACGTGTTGTCATCGGGAGTTATCATTTTGTCATCGAAGACGAAAACTGCACGATTCCGGATGAACGCATTTTCCGGCATCTGCCGAAACAGTACTCGCATTTGTATCTTGCCATTGCAGGAGAAGTTGCCGCTGTCATCTGTATTGAAGACCCGCTTCGGGAAGAAGCACCGGAAGTCATTGCACTTCTGCATGAAATGGGCATTTCCAGAGTTGTGATGATGACCGGCGATAATGACCGCACGGCAAAGGAAATTGCCAGACGTGTCAATGTAGATGAATATCACGCTGAAGTACTTCCTGAAGATAAAGCTTCGTTTATCCGGAGTGAACATGAAGCCGGCAGACATGTCATCATGATTGGAGACGGCGTAAACGATTCTCCGGCTTTGAGTGAGGCAGATGCCGGAATCGCTATCAGTACAGGTGCGGCCATTGCGCAGGAAATAGCTGATATTACGATTTCTGCGGAAACGCTCTATTCTCTTGCAGAACTCCGTATCCTGAGTAATGCCCTGATGCATAGAATCCGATGGAATTATCATACTATTATCGGATTCAATCTGGGACTGATAGTGCTGGGTGTGGCGGGAATTCTTCCGCCGGCGACTTCTGCGCTTCTGCATAATGCATCGACACTTGCCATCGGCCTGAAAAGCATGACCAGTCTGAAAAAATAATCAGAAAGCTGATACGGATTTCCAAAACCTGTATCAGCTTTTTCTTGACATCTGTCCGGAATCGGAGTATAATGAAATTATTATCCTGAAATTTTGAAAAAATCAGAAAGGAGCATGTTTCATGCATTATCAGATGAAACTGAATGAAAAGCCATTCCGAGCGTTGCAGGCAGGCTACAAGTCGATTGAACTCCGTCTGAATGACGAAAAGCGTCAGCAGTTACAGACTGGTGATGAAATTACTTTTACTTGCATTCCGCATCCGGAAGAAAGCATCACGAAAAAAATCAAAGCTCTGTACAAGTTTGCGGATTTTGCAGAATTATTTGCTTCTCTGCCTCTGCTGAAGTGCGGAGAAACGCCTTTTTCGCTTCCGGAGGCAAAGCCTGAGCAGATGAATCTTTATTATTCTCAGGAACAGCAGAAAAAATATCAGGCACTCGGCATTGCACTGGAAGAAGTGCCTCTGCAAAGATTTCTTGCTGGACAGACCGGCGCAATGCCGGATTGTTCCGGATATGAAACGGCTCTGAAAGAAATCCGTTCCGGATATAAATCCACTCACTGGATTTGGTATATTCTTCCGCAGATAAAAGGCCTGACTCCGGATACCGTCACGGAATATTACGCACTGGAAAACAAACAGGAAGCCCGTGCATTTCTGCATCATCCAGTACTTGGCGTGCGACTGCTGGAGATGACAGAAGCACTCCTGCAATTGCAGACTTCCGACCCTGTTGTGATATTCGGCCTGACAGATGCCTATAAACTGCGGAACTGTATGACATTGTTTGCAGAAATCGCACCGGAACAGACGCTGTTTGCAGATACCCTTTCCAAATTCTGCCTTGACACCAAAGATGAAAAAACATTGCAGATATTATCTCATGACAAATCCTGAAAGCCGGAACAGTTCTCAAAGCAAGAGGACTGTTCCGCTTTTTTGCTGATTTGCTATAGGAAAAATCTATTGCCAAGTCTAGAAATATTATATAATTCGATAGCCATAGAAATGCTTGACATCCTCCGACAGATGCAGTATAATGTAAAATGTAATTATTTTAAGCCTACAAGTTCAATAGGAATAGGAGATTTAATTTATGGCATGTTTTCTCGTACCTGTCGCAGAAGCGACAGCTATCACTATCATAAGAAAAATTGCAGAACATAACCAGCAGAAAAATCATTCTGCCCTGAAAGTCAATCCGGAAGAAATACTTTCTCCGAATAAAACTTTTCTGTCTGAAACCCACTGGCTGACAAATCTGCTTTGGGGCGGAAGTGCCCTTCTCGCTTTTGAACATGTATGGCACGGCGAAGTCACACCGTGGTTTCCGTTTCTGACAGCAATGCGTGAACCGGATGCTACATCCGAAATGCTTCACGAAATGGCCACAAACGGCATCGGAATGGCGGTACTGGTAACGCTCGTCTGGATGGGTATGCTGGCCGTGAACCGTATCCGTCAGAAAAAGAACATATCGGAGGTGCAGTAACATGACACTGCTAATCGTCTTGATTTCCGCTGTTATCTGTACATTTCTCTGGTATACAAAAGGGAATGCCTGTCGGATTTCCACACTCTGCTGGATGTTCTGGGGAGCATCCCTGATGTGGCTTGTAGATGCGTTTGCCGAATATGCTGAACTGCATGAAGAATATTTCACGCCATCGGCCGAAGATATGCTTAATGATACATTTCTGGGATGTTCCGTTGTCGTTTTTGCGCTTGTCATCTGGATAATAGATTTGCTGCTGCATGACCCGAAAGGCATTTTCCGGAAGAAAAAATCTGCATTAAAGGAGGTTTCTGAACATGTCTGAACATCATCATCATGAACATGACAGCAGTCCGGCGCATATTCATTCACACCGTGCACTGATTGGCTTTGATGAACACGGCATTCCGACTGTCACCCATAAGGCTGACCATCAGGAAGAAGATGACCCGCAGGCATTTATTCGGGATTATATGAACGCCGTTTCTGAATACCGGAAAACATTCCCGTCCAAACAAGATGTCATGGAACAAACTCCTGACCCTGCTGTCCGTGAAATGATGCTCCGGATGGAACAGCTCGGCATTGATACTGCATTTGACCGTTTTGATAATCAGAAACCGCAATGCAATTTCGGACTTGCAGGAATATGCTGTAAAATCTGTAATATGGGGCCTTGCCGGATTACGGCCAAAGCTCCCAGAGGTGTCTGCGGTGCAGATGCAGATTTAATTGTTGCCAGAAATCTGCTTCGTTCTGCGGCTGCCGGTGCGGCGCAGCATGGTATGCACGCCCGTGAAGTCATGCTTGCACTGAAATGGACGGCTGAAGGAAAACTCAATATCCCGATTATGGGCGAACAGAAAGTGAAAGATACTGCTGCTGCGTTCGGAATTCCGGTCAAGCACCGGCAGATAAAACATATTGCTTCTGATTTGGCTGATGCCCTTCTGGAAGATATGTCCCGCACTGTTCCGGATATTTACAAAACCATTCAGGCATGTGCGCCCCCCGAACGGCAGAAAGTATGGGAAGAACTCGATATTCTTCCGATTAGTGCCTATCATGAAGTATTCGAGGCCTATCACAAATCCGGATGCGCTACAGACGGTGACTGGAAAAGCATCATGCAGCAGTTTCTGCGCTGTGGGTTAGCATTTACATTTTCGGGTGTTGTGGGGGCAAGCATTGCGACTGACAGTCTGTTCGGAGTCGGTGACAGAGTGACATCCAAAGTCAACATCGGCGCATTGCAAAAGGGGTATGTCAATATTGCAGTACATGGACATCTGCCGACTTTGGTGAGTCAGATTGTCGCAGTCGGACAGGAAGAAAAATTCATCAAGCTTGCAGAAGAAGCCGGTGCAAAAGGAATCCGTTTTTATGGCATCTGCTGTTCCGGACTGGCAGCGATGTACCGTTACGGCGGAGTCATTCCGCTTTCCAATGCAGTTTCAGCAGAATTAGTGCTCGGAACGGGTGCGCTTGACCTCTGGGTTGCTGATGTGCAGGATGTCTTCCCGTCCATCATGGAAGTCGCCCGCTGTTTCAAGACAACTGTTGTGACAACAAGCGAATCGGCAAGACTTCCCGGCGCAGAACGCTATGAATATGACCATCGTCATGCCAATATCGGCGAAACCAGAGCACTTGCCGAAAAAATCGTACTCCGTGCCATTGAAAGTTTTTCGCAGAGAAAGGGAATTCCGGTTTATATTCCGCCTTATGAGGTAGAAGCGGAAGTCGGCTTTTCAGTGGAATATGTTCACAAATATTTCGGCAGTATGAAACCGCTGGCGGATGCACTGAAATCCGGTCAGATACTTGGTATTGTGAACATGGTAGGCTGTAACAATCCGAAAGTTCTGTATGAAAAATGCATTATTGATGTCGCAGATGTGCTTCTGAAAAACAATGTGCTGATTCTTTCCAACGGATGCGCTTCTTTCCCGCTGATGAAGCTTGGCTATTGCAGTAAACATGCGCAGGATAAAGCCGGAGATACTCTCCGTGAATTTCTTGGAGATGACCTGCCTCCGGTATGGCATGTAGGAGAATGTATTGATAATACACGTTCTTCCGGTATCTTTGCAGGGCTTGCCGGTGTGCTGGGACATAAGATTTTTGAAATGCCGTTTGCATTTACCTCTCCGGAATGGGGCAACGAAAAGGGTATTGATGCAGCACTTGGATTCCGCCTGATGGGAGTCAATTCCTATCACTGTGTAGAAGCTCAGATTCACGGCTCTAAGAACGTGATTGAATTCCTGAAAGACGGCACACGTGAACTGCTGGGTTCAGTGATGTATGTCAATACTGACCCTGTCAGGGTTGGTGAAAAGATTGTCGAAGATATAAAACAAAAACGCATCGCCCTCGGATGGGATGCAGAATAAAACAAGCTTGTCACGGTTTTGGCCGTGACATGCTTTCAGACTTCAAAACATATTAAACTGATAGATTAAATATTATTTAAAGGTGGGTTTATGATGAAACTAAATCGAATTTTTGCATTTTTCACTGCTCTGGCTCTCAGCACTGCACTGGCAGGATGCGGAACAGCTTCCGCAAATAATACGGAAAATACAGAAGGAAAAAATATTGTCAGGATTGCATATCTTCCGATTACTCACGCACTTCCCGTGTTTGAAACCGCCGAAGAATTGAAAGCTTCTGATGATGCATTGCAGATAGAGCTTGTCAAATATGGTTCATGGCCGGAATTGCTGGATGCACTCAATACAGGCCGTGTGGATGGTGCATCTGTCCTGATTGAACTTGCTATGAAATCCCGTCAGGAAGGTATTGGCATCAAAGCCGTTGCCCTCGGCCATAAAGATGGCAATGTCATCATCGCAAACGATTCCGTACAGAATGCCGAAGATTTAAAAGGCAAAACCTTTGCGATTCCGCACCGGCAGTCTTCGCACAACATTCTGCTGAATGATGCCCTTGCACAGGCTGGTCTGACTGCTGATGATGTCAATATAACGGAACTTGCTCCGCCGGAAATGCCTTCTGCACTCGCAAGCGGTCAGATTGACGGCTACTGCGTTGCTGAACCATTCGGCGCAAAGGCAGTTGCACTTGATGCCGGTCATGTACTGTATACTTCTGAGGAACTCTGGCCGGATTCCCTGTGCTGTGGTCTGGTGCTGACGGATACGTTCCTTGACAGCCGTACCGAAGATGCCTCCCATTTTGTGCAGAGCTACAAAGAAGCCGGAAAGAATCTGACTCCGTCAAAGGCAAAGGAAATTGCCTTGGAATATCTCCAGCAGGAAGATGCTGTTCTGGATTTGTCCCTGAAATGGATTCGCTACGACGATTTGGAAATTACAGAAGATACTTATCAGGTATTGACTGAAAAAGTCAAGAAATACGGGCTTTCTGATAATCCGCCGTCTTATGAGGAATTTGTCAGAAATGATTTTTAAGGAGCAATGAGATATGAAAAAACTGATTTCTGTCAGAAATGTAATCATTTCGTTTGCCGTTCTGATATTGTTATGGCAGGTACTGTTCAGTATCAGTCATTTCAATGAAGCATTGTTTCCGTCACCGCTGAAAGCCTTCCGAGCATTGCTGGAGATGCTGGCAGATGGTTCTTTATTCCGGCATATCGGCACAAGTATGTATCGTTTTTCAGCAGGATATATCAGTTCGATTGTGACAGCGGTACTGCTGGGGCTGGTTCTGGGATGGTTTACAAAAGCTTTTCAGTATGTCAATCCAGTAATACAGCTTCTTCGTCCGATTTCGCCGACAGCATGGATGCCGTTTATCGTGCTCTGGTTCGGGATTGGAGATATTCCGGCGATTGTCATCATCTTTATTGCAGGATTTTTTCCGGTATTGCTGTCGACTGTCGGAGCAGTCAGCAACATTGACCCGATTTATTTCAAAGTTTCCCGAAATTTCGGCATCCGACAGCCGGAACTGATGTGGAAAGTCATCTTTCCGGCGGCATTTCCGCAGATTGCAAACGGAATTCATCTGGCACTCGGTACAAGCTGGATTTTTCTCGTGGCCGGCGAAATGGTCGGCGCACAGTCAGGACTTGGCTATCTGATTATTGATGCCAGAAATAATTTAAGAACAGATATTCTGTTTGCAACAATCATTATCATCGGTATCATCGGACTGCTTCTGGATGGTCTGCTGAAACTGCTTGAAAAGCAGATTATGAAAGCATGGGGAGGCGAATCAAAATGAGTTTTATTGAAGTCAGGGAAGCAAGCAAGACCTTTCCGCAGGGAGACAAAATTTTTACAGCATTTGAACATATTTCTCTGAATATTGAAAAGGGAGATTTCATCTGTCTGCTTGGGCCTTCCGGATGCGGAAAAAGTACCCTGCTCAATGCGATGGCCGGATTCGACCTCGTAACAGAAGGCAGTATTCTCATTGATGGCGAAGAAGTCAAAGCCCCTTCGGTAAAATACGTCACGATTTTCCAGAATTACGGGCTTCTGCCATGGCGAAGCGTTCAGAAAAATGTAGAACTGGGACTTGAACAGAAAAAAATCCCGAAAGAACAACGTGCTGAAATTGCCGAAAAATATATTGACCTTGTTGGTCTGTCCGGTTTCAGGAAAGTGCATCCACGACAGCTTTCAGGCGGTATGCAGCAAAGGGTTGCGATTGCAAGGGCACTTGCCGTTGACCCGGAAATCATCTTCATGGATGAGCCGTTCGGCGCACTGGATGCCATCACACGCATGAAATTACAGGATGATATTCTGAAAATCTCACGTGAAGAAAAGAAAACCATCATTTTTGTCACACATGATATTGAAGAAGCCGTTTATCTGGCAGATAAAATTGTAATTCTGACACCGAATCCCGGCAGACTCAAATGTGTATACGAAGTAACGCTTGGACAGCACCGTGACCGCACCAGTGGAGATTTTCTGCATGTCAGAGATAAAATATTCCAGTTATTCAACATGAAACCGGAAGAAGAAATTGAATATATCATCTGACATCGCCGTCAGAAAAGAGCAGATACAAACTGCTCTTTTTTCAGTGATTCAGGCTGTTCTGCCCAAAAAACTGTATATTTTTTTGATGATTTCCTATTGACAAAGCACGCTGAATCGTTTATAATGATAGTGTATTAAAATTTTTATAAAGAGGGGTTTTAGTATGAAACTACGAAAATTAGTCAGAAAAGCAGTTGCATTATCCGCCTGCACTGCCCTGACGGCTTCTATGTGCCTGTCCAATGCCAGCGCCGCTGTCGTGGATACCGAACATCAGAACAATTATGACAACTTCGCAGAAGCACTCCAGCTTGCGCTCTGTTTCTACGATGCCAACAAATGCGGTGACCAAGTCGGCGAAGACGGCTATTACACATGGCGTGAGGACTGCCATGTCAAAGATGCGGAAATTCCGCTTCAGCCGATGAAAAGCCTTGACAACGGCAGTGAAAAGGCTTCCGAAGACAGCAGCAAGGGTGACGGCGGACTTTCTGCACAGGAAGGTCTTTACGAAGGCACTAATATGAGTGCGGAATTTATCGAGGCTAACCGCAAATATCTCGACCCTGACGGTGACGGAATGCTTGACCTTACCGGAGGCTGGCACGATGCCGGCGACCATGTGAAATTCGGTCTTCCCGGTTCTTATTCCGCATCTACTGTCGGCTGGGGCTATTACGAATTCCGTGACGACTATGCAGAGATGGGACTTCAGGAACATGTAGAAGATGAACTCCGCTGGATTAACGACTACTTCCTGAAAGCGACTTTTCTGGATGATGACGGCAAAGTTGTAGGCTACTGCTATCAGGTCGGTGAGGGCAATAATGACCATAACTACTGGTGCGCTCCGGAACTTCAGGTAGATGATACCATTGTAGCAACATCTTCCTGCGCCGTAAAGCGTCCGGCCTATTTTGCCACGACAGAAACGCCGGCTTCTGACCAGTGCGCAGGCGCAGCGGCATCGCTGGCAATCAACTATCTGAATTTTAAAGATACTGACCCTGCCTATGCTGCCAAATCTCTGAAATATGCAAAAGCTCTCTATGATTTCGCCGTGGAAACCCATACCGAAATTGATGACCGTGAACAAGGTACTCCGAAATCCACAAGTCTCGGCTATGACGGCGGTTTCTATCCGTCCAGCTATGACTATGACGAACTCGCATGGGCGGCTGTATGGCTCTATTACTGCACAGAAAATTATGATTATATCAATGATATTATCTCTGTCGATGAATCCGTTACTACTGAAAAGGGCAGTCATCCCTACACCGGCTATATGAAACGCATTATTTCTGATACTGGTCAGTGCTGGCAGAATATCTGGGTTCACTGCTGGGATACTGTCTGGGGCGGTGTATTTGCAAAACTCGCACCAGTAACAAACATTTCCCGTGACTGGTATATCTTCCGTTATAATCTGGAATTCTGGTCGGGATGCGCCGCAACCGTGGATACTTCCAGCTGGGGGTATGAACCTGTTCACAGTCACAAGCTGTTCGGCCTTGATGATACTCTTTGGAATACCCCTATGACATGTGACCAGATTCCGTCCCTTCCTGACAGTCAGACAAGCGGAGACTTCATCGCAAAATCTCCGAACGGCTGGGCAGTCGTATCTGAATATGGTTCAGCACGTTATAATACCGCCGCCGGACTCTGTGCTTGTGTTTATGCCAAGACAACCGGTGACGATACATTCCTGCCATGGGCAAAGCGTCAGATGGAATATATTCTGGGAGATAACCCTATGGGATACGCCTATGAAGTCGGCTATGAATACAGCTATGCAAGCCAGCCTCATCATCGTGCGGCGCACTGTTCTGCGACACAGTCTCAGGAAAATCCGGTCGGTGAAGAACATATCCTTTACGGCGCACTTGTCGGCGGGCCTGACCTGAAAGACTATCATCACGATGAAACAAAAGACTATATCTACAATGAAGTTACTGATGACTATAACGCCGGATTCTGCGGAGATTTAGCCGGACTTTATCATTTCTACGGTGCAGAGGGAAAAGAACTTGCTGACCAGAATCATATTATCCCCAACTGGGATATGTCTGAACCCAAAGAAGGCGGTACTTGTGAAAGCCATCCCGAAATCTTTGTGACAGCCGCCAAGAATCAGGAAACAGAAGCCGGTCTGCAAGTAAAAGTCGTTATCCACAACAGAACAATTAATCCGCCCAGATTCATGAGCGATTTATCCTGCCGGTATTATTTCAACATTCAGGAACTGCTTGACATCGGCGAAGATGCTTCCTTTGTGGAATGCTGTGTTGACTATGATGCAGAAGATGCTATGACTTCCGGAAAGAGTCACGCAACTGTTTCTGACCCTGTCAAGTATGATGACAACGGCACTTATTATGTCGAAATCAAATGGGAAGACTGCAAATTCTACGGAAGCCGTGTGTTCCAGTTCCGCCTGATTAACAAGATGAATCCGGAAACATACACTACTACATGGGATTCTTCCAATGACTACAGCTATGCCGACTTGATTTCTTTTGAGGATGATAATGATGCTGCTGTTCTGACTGATAAAATCACCGTTTATGTAGACGGCGTTCAGGTCGGCGGTGTAGAGCCGGACGGCACTTCGGCAGAATCCGATTCAGAAATTTTATACGGCGATGTAAACTGCGATGGTGAAATTAATATTCTGGATGTTATTACACTGAATAAAAATATTCTTGGAAAAGAAGTTCTTTCCGCCCAAGGTCAGCTCAATGCAGATGTAGACAATAACAAAAAAATAGATTCTACTGATGCTTTGAACATCCTGAAATCCATTGTTAAGCTGATTACACTGCCTGTAAAATAAGCGAAAATAAAAATCCCCGTTTTTTTACAAAACGGGGATTTTTTTATTTTTAAAAGCAAAAAAAGTTTTATGAATCCGCACACAGAATAAACATTTTTCAAGGCTTGCCTGTCAGCTTCATAACAATAATTTCATCATCAGGCTCAAGAAGCAGTTCATCCTGTACTATTTTCAGACTGCTGTCATCATTTTTGGGCAGGAGAACAGATGTATCAAGTCCGTCATGATTGCCCTCTGTCCTTGAAAACAGATAACTGATGTTGTTTTTTACACAGCCTATTGGCAGATATTCATGTTCAGTCGCTTCATATACCCATAATATCAGTTCACGCTTACTGCTGAAATTCAGTTTACCAGAGTAATTTTGAAAGAAAAGCGATGATTTCACTGAAAGAATATTGCACACATTAGAAAGTTTATTGTTTGAATTGCGTGAAGCACCATCACTTTCAAAAGTAATCATGTCTTTGATATAGTCAAGGCGGATAGGGTCTTTTCCAAGCTGAGCATAAAGACAACTGATAAATCTTTCACTGACAACAACTTGGTCATGATTTCTTTTTTCAATAATACTTTCATTCTGCATGTCAAGAACTTCAACAATACAGTTATGAATCGCTAAAGTATCATTTCGTTTCAGACTGTTCCAGAACAGCAGGGGTTTTTCATCAATATTGGTTTCACTGCAATCATCATCCGAAAGAAAGAGTACAGAATTAACATTATCCAGCACGGAATGTCCGCTTTTCTGATTGAATATTTCAAAAATATTCTCTACAATTACCAAACCGCTGTTTTCATCCCCGAACAGCGAACGATATTCGGGCGCATTGCAGTATTGCTTGATTTTCTTTTCATTTTCTATCACATCCATAAGAACAACAGACAGCTTGAAATCAGGGAATTCATTTTTGAAGCATACAAGACTTTCCAGAATATAACCAAGTTTATGATTAGAGCCGATAATGAGAATTTTAGATTTGTCACTGATAATGCACGGAATCAATTTGCCGTCAGGAAGTGTTTTTTTCAGTTGATATTGACATGTTCCGTCAGTTTTTATCACATTTTCACTTTCGGAAATATATAATCGTTGGTTTTCAGTATCCAGTATCGGCAAAGAGGAAGTCTGTCTTTTTAAATCATCCGCAATAGACATCTGGGGAATGTCTTCCAGATAAAATTCAACACCTTCAAAACTGATAAGATGAAGGAGGGCATCACAAAGAGAAGGCATAATTGCTGTTACAGCCATAATTTTTCCAAGCAGTTCATTGAAATTGACAGGAAAACAATTGTTTTTTGCCTTGAACGGATATTCCCTGATTAAATTTTCTGTCTTGTCATCAGATACTTCTGCAAGGACACATGGTATATTATCAGAAATATTTTTGCTGAGATAACTGTTGATAAACATAAAAAGCTTGAAAATGTCGAAATTCTGAGTACTGGAATGTTGATGTGCACTTTCAGCCATCTCACTGTCTGACAGCATCAGAAGTATGTTTTTGGAATCTTTCAGGGCAATTCTGTCCAAATCCAGTTTTGAAAAAGGGCTTCCGTTCTGAATGATGATATTTTTAAATTTCTTCTTTGCCTGATGAACACTGAACAGATTATCAATCTGGTTTCTGATTTCCTTTTTATCCTTGTCGGACAAAATTACAATATAAGT
>JAFRMZ010000072.1 GCA_017430465.1 Oscillospiraceae bacterium | reverse complement strand
TCCGGAATGATGACTGTCACCTGAATACTTTCGGAATCCGGCTGATAGACAGTAATGCCGTCCGCTTCAAAGACAGTAATGTCATAAGCCCCAAGAGTCCGGCCTTCTTCTGGCTGCCAAGATACCGGATATGCTTTGATTTGTGCATGTTCCGGCAGAATTCCGGCCAAAAGAATTTCAGTATCATTCTGGAATGTTTCAGAATAAGAAGCATCTGTATAAAAGCCGGCATATTGTTCCTGATACAGAAGAATTCTGTTTTCAGCCGATACTGTTTCCGGAGTCAGGAAACAGCCGATTTCTGAAAACAGACAGGATATTGTCTGTATCCATGCAAAAAGGCGTTTGTTAAGAAGCATCTGTACCGTTCCTTTCTTCCGGAATCGTTTCGGGAGAAGTTCCCCGATAGCGAAAACAGAGAATATCTGCTGACAGTGCCAGTGCGCAGAGCAGAAGCATCCAGCCTGTAAAGCGGTCAGCAATAATAACAGGCTTCCACATGGATTCCGTCAGCAGAAACAGGATAACAGAAAGCAAAAATAAGAAACCTTCCATTATGCTTCCGAGAGACATACAATATCGGAAGCGTTTCATAGCTTTCTGAACATCGGAAAGCTGATGCTGTTCTTCCTGCGTATACAGAATCTTTTTATCCTGATTCTGTAAAATTTCTTTCATCATTTTTTCTTTGCTTCTCGAATCTGAAATCTGATGGTATTTTATTCTGCTGTGCGGAAACGGAAATAATATCAAGAATACCAGAAAGAGACAGAGCAGATTCAGAAATGCCCAGTGTGTTTCTTCTGCGGGATGGCCTTCAGCTTTCAGAAAAGTTTTTTCTGTAGATTCCGGTATTTCCGGAACGACAGGATTTTTTTCCGGAACAATCTCCGCAAA
Organism: Oscillospiraceae bacterium; assembly: GCA_017430465.1. Taxonomy (GTDB): domain Bacteria; phylum Bacillota; class Clostridia; order Oscillospirales; family Ruminococcaceae; genus UBA3855. The sequence continues at coordinate 7,062 of JAFRMZ010000072.1, read as the reverse complement.
CAGAACGATTCTCCCGTTGGTGCTTGCATCGGTACATGTGGACATTGCAAGCAGATTAGCCTGTTCCGCTGTTCCGGAATACCGATTGTCATAATTGACGGAATGTTCCTGAATATAAGCTGTCAGTTCGGGATAAACAGAAATATCTTTCGAGGCGACATGGTAAATTATTTCCTGATAAGAATCCGTCAGAACACAGGCAAAAATTGACAGTGTATAATCACCCTGCGGAGTCTGGAGCAAGCCTTTCTGATGAGAATAGAAAAAATCTGCATCCTGATATTTATCAATATCGCCGAACATTGCACCGTTATCCATGTGATGCCCGTACAGCAGATGATACCAGTCATGAAATCTGCGGTCATTTTCTGATGCAAGATATATCGAACCGGTCAAGGAACTGTTTCCATAGATGTCCTTGCTGGCATATTCAAGGTCATTTTCACCCTGAACAACAGGATAATTGATATTTGTGCCGTCAATGGAAAGCCAGCCAACGGTATCCGGATTCATGCGGAGCAGTTCAGAAAATCCGTTCAGAGGCTGTTCTTCTGTCTCGGCCGGAACAGGTCGGTACTGCAATAAATCACGGGAAACAAATGCATTCTGATTGATATAATATATATCATACAGAACATAGGCACTATAAAGAAAAATCAGCAGTGCGACCGCCATCAGCAGAAACAGCAGAACATGATTCGCTGTTTCTGCAATCTGATAAAGTTTTTTCAAGCTGTTTTCACCTCCGTGCAGATTACAGATGATTTCTTCTGAGCACCGTGATGATTTTTCCCTGAATCTCATTTTTTTGAACTGCACCGTAATACCGGCTGTCTTCGCATCCGTTGCGTGCATCGGCAAGAATAAAATATTCTGATTCTGAAAGTGTCAGCGGATAAGAAATAAAGCCCTCGAATCTTGGCGTTGCTGAAAAAATATTATTTTCAAGCATCGTATTTCCATTGATAATAAGCGTTTCTTTATCGGAAATTTCAACAATATCACCCGGCACGGCGACAACCCTGCCGATGTAGATAGTATCATTTTTCCGGACAGCAACGACATCCTGCGCACGTATGTCTTTCTGTAGCTGGTAGCAAAGAAGCAAATCACCGGCTTTCAGACTGGGATTCATATCCTCATTTGGAACAGTCAGAAATCGGAACACGAACCCAAACAGAAGCCAGACAGCAGTTAGAATTATCAGTACGTTCAGAAAGAAAAGCTGTATCGGATTCATGGAAGAATTTCTGAATCGCTTTTCTTGCTTTCTGCTGACTGTATTTTTTTGATGTATCAAATCAGCACTCACCTCCGGCACATTTTCCAGTATATGATAAAAATTCCCGATTATGAACCTTACGGAAAAAATAAATCTTCCGGAAAGCCTTTTCCGGAAGATGAGATTTATTTGATTTTTGCCAATATATCAGAAAATTTATTATAATTGCTCCTGATGCCGTCATCCAGACAGATAACAGGATTTTTTTCTTCATGAAGCTTTAATTTTTTTTCATAGGTTTCCAGTTCAGCAAGAAACGTGTTCAGAAGCTGATATTGCTTTTTTTCCGGCGAAAGTCCGGTCATCTGTAACTGATATTGCTTATACATCCGATGAACATACTGCTTCCGCAGAAAGGTCAGTGTTTGGGCATTCCAGCGATGCAGATATACAAGTGCTCGGAAACAGTGTTTTTTTCCGGAATCAAAAAGCCAGTAAACAGGCCGTTTCTGATAAATTTTGCAATGGTCGGCATAAAATTCAGAAAGCAGATAATTTCGGATAATTTCGTCAGAAGTGCCCTTTCCGCCGAGTGCTTCAGCCATAAACTGCAAATTTTCTTCCAGTGTTTCACGGCCGTATACCTGCCGGACAAAAGTGATTATCAAACTTGTCAAATCATGAGGAAAATCAGAAGATTCACCGAGAAGCAAAACATTGTCTTCTATCGGAATAATAGTCCGGTAAGCAGAAGCATCCCATATTCCGCCTGCATAACAGAGACCTTTGCGGTCAACAGAATAACGCCCGAACCAGCACCCGACTGCATAGCTTATCAGCGATTTGATTTCTCTTTGCAAATCGGCTTTTCTGACGGTAATGCTTTTTTCGTCCACATCGGCAGAAAGTTCTTTCTGCAATCCGTAACGATGGATAAAAATCCGGTTGAGTTCTTCTTCATTAGCTTTCAATCTGCTGAAACGCTGTTGACATGTCTTTTCCCACTGATGATAGTTATCAGAAATGCGTCTTGCCATAAAAAACCTCCTGCTGTCTGATAAATCAGGGATATTCCGAAGTTACCTGAAAATATTCTTCCAGACAAAGACCGCTGTGATAAATTTTATCAGCCCAGTCCTTTCCGACATAACGAATATGCCATGATTCGTATTTATAGCCGGTAAACTGTTCTTTTTCACGTGGAAAACGTACAATGAATCCGAAACGCCAGCAGTTTTCCTCCAGCCAGATGGCTTCGGGTGTATCATTGAAAGCATCTCCCGGCCAGTTGACATCAATCACCATTCCGGTTTGATGTTCGGAATATCCGGGTCTTGCGGAAAAGCGGTCAGCTTCTTCTTTTCCGTAGCCGTTGCAGTAATCGTCATATAAATAGACCTGCGTATGATAAGACCGAAAATCAGAATGGGAAAACAAATACAGTCCGGCTTCTTCCGAAGCGGTTTTTCTGAGTTCAGAAAAGGCTTCCTCTGTTTCGGGAGTCATACCGCCGGGATTGTAATCGGACGGCAGAGGATAGGCTTTGTTCACCAGCATAATATCATTGACATAAGTGATGCCTCCGATAACTTGTATATCTTCACGGATGCCGGAACTGTTCTGAACAGGTTCACAAAGTGTATGTTCCGGCTGAGGGAGTGCTTCTTCTTCGGGATATATTTTGACAGCAACTTCTGCGGAAATTTCCGGATTGCTGACGGAAATCACTCTGACAGTGCATTCTCCTGCCCCGACAGGCGAAATCCGTCCGTTTTCGTCAACCGTGGCGACAGAAGTATCAGAAGATTCCCAGATTTCTGACAAATCCAGTGCATCTGCCGGAAACATTCTGACAATCGGAGTAATTGCCTCATCATTTGTATGCAGAAAAGCCTTGTAAAAACTTAAAGAAATATCTGTAACTGTTCCGGCTGGAAGTTCTGTTTCTGCAACCGTTTCAGAAACAGGTTCTTCTGTTGTTTCGGGAAGCAGTGATTCCGTTTCGTGAACGGATTCAACTGTTGTTTCTTCGGCGGTACGCTGTTCTGTTTCAGAAACTGCGGATTTTCTGATTATCAGCAGAAGCCCCAGAAGCAGACATAAAAATACTGCTATAATAAGCAGAGTCGAAAGCAGATGCTTTTGTTTTTTTCTTGATTTTCTTTTTGAACTGCTCATGTATGACCTTCCTGTCGTTCTATATCATTTCATGATTCTATTATAGCACAAAACCAGTACCGCAGTCAAGAGGATTTCTGCACCGAAAAAACAGAAATCAGCCGTATCTTTTGTGACACGGCTGATTTTCCGCATTTTTTCATATTAGTCTGCCGATGCAGACTTCATCATTTCTTTGCCAGCGTTCCAGGCCTGACCGACTTTTTCGCCGGTTGCGTAATAGCCTGACTGGAACTGGTCAAAAATCAGGGCATTAAGTTTAGCAGGGTCAATCTTGCCGTTTTCGGAGAGAACAGATTCTTCCGCATTGACATTGACAATTTTACCGATAACTGCATAAATATTTTCTGTTTCCACAACTTCTGCGAATTCGCATTCCAAAGCTACTGGAAATTCTGTAATTACGGGTGCATTGACATGAGTACTTTTTTCAGCGTGATAGCCGGATTTTGCAAATTTATCGGGCATTTTGTTTCCTGTTGCAATTCCGAAAAAATCTGCACCGTCCATGTGCGCCTTGTCAGCAATGCTAACAGTGAATGCTTTGGTTTTGAAAATATTTTGTGTTGTTTTATGTTCTTTGTCGATAATTAAAGCGACTTTATCCATTGCGCAGACAGTTCCCCACGCAGCGTTCATGACGTTGACAACACCATTTTCATCATACGCAGCAATCATCAGCACGGGCATCGGGAACAGAGCCGGCTGTACACCTAAATCTTTTCTCATAAAAAAATTTTCCTCCTTAGTGATAAAAAATATATATTATAATACTGATATAAAATCATATCAGAATTTTTTAAGCAATAGCTTGTGTCAATCTTTTTTTCAGGCCTCTGCATTGATAGTGATGCAGTGTTCCGCTGTAGATTCCCCAATAGAATACACTACGGCATCTGCTGTTTTTGCAGCGATAATACTTTGTAGGTTCTTCCCATACACTTTCAGTATCGAAAGCTGGAAAGTCAGCAAGCTGAGTACCTCCGCAGTCAGGGCAGGCTGTACAGTATTTTTCTTTCATAGCAATCCCCTCCCGAATGATTTTTTTAAGATATAATTCTGAATATAAAAACAGGATATAAAATACATGACTATAGTATTATTATAACGCTGGTTTGTATTTTTGTCAACATTCGTATGAAAAAATTAACAAAAAGCTGTAACTATGCACAAAAATCAAGAAAAAATTCTAGGCAAGATTCCTGTAATTTATTTTGAAATTTTGTCGTAAACGATTTCCGGATGACTTTATTCCAGAAATTTATTGACATTTTTATGAATATATTGTATAATATAAAATACAAACGTTTTACATTATTTGTATGATATTATAAAATCAGCAGGAGTGAAACCAATGGAACAAAACAAAAAAAAGATTTCAATCGGTAAAAAAATGTATTTTTTATCATTGTCACAATCTTAACAGCCGTATACTGAAAGAAATTGCTGTTTCTGAAGAATATCAGACAATTCGGGACAAAGCTGAAGAAAATGACGATGAATCAATGATTGAAGAATATCTCAGTCAAAAGGGACTATGGGACAAGTATACTTCTGGAAGATGCTGAACCTTGGGAACGATATTCTGCATCTGTCGGAATGGCAGAAGTTGCGAATGATGACAATACTGTAGAACTGGTATTCAAACGTGCTGACCGTGCCATGTACGAAGATAAGATGAAATTTAAAAAAGAACATGGAAGCTACCGCTGAAAAATGCATACAATACAGAAACAAACCGTCTTTTATGTTTGTAAAAGACGGTTTGTTTTTATTATCAGGCAGTATTCTGATTATGTTTTGCTGGATATTTTGTCAAATTTTTCATGATTCATAAAAAATTTATAAAAACTGTTGAAACCTTTCAAAAAGTATGCTATAATAAAGATATAAATTATTGATTTTCAACGTGATAAATATAAAAATAATTGTGATATAATTTTAAAAAATAAAAAGGAGCGTTTTTGATATGACTCGAAAATTTAGAAAAATTGTCAGCCTTACCGCAGTATTTTCCATGACCTGCGCCCTGACTCTGCTGTATATGCCGGATTCTGTACAGGCTTTGCCTGTTGCCTCTACGACAGAACAGCCCGTATCAGAAGGAACTTGCGGTGAAAATCTGCGCTGGAGCGTTTCCGGAGATACACTCACTATTTCTGGTACAGGAAAAATGCAGGAACGTTTATGCAATGCCTATGATTATGCGCAGGCGCAGGGAATTAAAAATATTATTCTGGAAGAAGGCATCACTGACATCGGATTTCGGGCATTTTCCAATATGAGAGATTTAGTTTCAGTATCATTTCCATCAACACTGCGTTCTATTGGATTTGCCGCATTTGACGGATGTGTTTCTCTGAAAGAAGTCTATATCAAATCCGGCTGGATTGGAGAATCTGCATTTATCAACTGCACCTCTCTGGAAAAAGTTACCATCGGCAGAAATGTCACCGACATGGGTATCAGCGCATTTGAAAACTGTACAGCTCTAAACAGTGTCTTTATCGAAGACTTGTATGCATGGTGTCAAATACGTTTCGGCGGAATTCATGCCAATCCGCTGGAATATGCAGAACATCTATATCTGAATCAGGAAGAAGTGAAAGATTTAGTCATTCCGGAGGGAATTACTAAAATCCCTGATTTTGCCTTTATTCACGGCAGACTAAATTCTGTTGTGATTCCCGCAGGTGTTACTGAAATCGGAGAGTATGCATTCAGTTTATGTACTGGAATTACAAGCGTAACACTTCCGGACGGACTCGAAAAAATTCATGCAAGAGCTTTTGAAGGCAATATCAGTCTGACAGAAATTCAGATTCCTGCAAGCGTTTCTTATATCGGTTACAGAGCTTTCTGCGCTGCGGCCGTTTCTCTCGTCAACGTGACAAGAGGAAAAATCTGCGACTATGCCTTTGAGGGATGCGGTTTGATGGAAGCTTCCGGTATCGGCGAAGAAGTGAGTCATATCGGAGCATACGCCTATCATGGATGTGCAGCACTCGGAAATGCCGTCTATTTTGGTTCGCAGGAACAGTGGAATCAGATGGAAATCGGCATTGAAAACAATCCCTTTTCCGAACAAGTACAATATGTCGGTACTGGTACAGAATCTGTTCAGCCTCGTACAACAGAACGCATTACTATGGGCACTTATGAAGGTGAACCTCTTAGATGGCGTGTGCTCCAGACAGAAGATAACCGAAAATTAGTCATCACTGAAAAAGCGATTTCTTTCATGCGTGTATATCCTCCGGAGATAAATAATAATCAATGGTCAGGCAGTACGCTCCGGCAGTGGCTGAATTCTGATTTCTATGAGTCTGTTTTCACTGAAGACGAAAAACGGCAAATTCAGAGAACTATTGTTTCTACTCCTGATAATGAAATCTATCAGACTTCCGGCGGTGTGCCTGTAAAAGATGATTTGTTCCTGTTAAGTGCAGAAGAAGTTGAAACATATTTTCCGGATGAAGAATCCCGTATGGCATCAGCATCAGCAATAGCTATGGACGGTCAGACAGATTCCGGCATCACAAATTCTGAAACTTGTTACTGGTGGCTTCGCAGTACCGGTATGTTTGATTATAGCTGTATGTTTGTAGATTATAACGGACATATTCGGGAAGACGGTGCAGCGGCAGGCAATTTCATTTTTG
>JAFRMZ010000071.1 GCA_017430465.1 Oscillospiraceae bacterium | reverse complement strand
TTTATGTACCGGAATTTTTTTCAGATACTGCATCAGTGTTCCGTCCCTGAGTGCTTTTCGGGCTGTTTCTCTGGAAATTTCTGTTTTAAATCCGTATATCAGAGACGCATTTTCTTCTGCTTCGAGCACATACCACATTTCTGTTTTTCCGTTCTGCTGTTCATATTTCTGCGCATAATCATCATCCGGATGTACCTGAACCGATAAATCCTTTTCAGCATCAATAAATTTCACCAGTATCGGGAAGCCGTCCGGATGGTTTGTGCCGAGATATTCCGGATGCTTCTGTATCAGTTCGGCGAGTGTCTTTCCCTGATATGTTCCGTTGCGGATGATGCTTGCACCATCGGGATGAACGGAACATTCCCACGTTTCAGCCAGCGGAAGCAAATCCGAGTCTTTATGATATTCTTTTTTGAGCCGTGTTCCTCCCCAGAGATAATCTTTTCCGGCGGGGAGCAGTTTCATGATATTCATTAAAATCATCCTTTATGCATTTATATTATTTTATCAATATGGTCTGTATACAAACATTCTGCATACAGACCACAAAAGAGAGGGAAATATAAAGAAGTCAGCAATTTTTAAGATATTCCAGATTTCTGGAAATCAATTCGCATCTCTGCCGGACACACTGACTGCTCCGCCGTGCATCAGCAGGGGTGGAAAAGGCATAATCCAGCAATTTATCAATTGTTGTCGTAGCCACATGCAGACGGGTATCCGAAGATGCATAATAAATATAAACATCGCCGTTTTCTCTTGCGACTGCGCCGTTTGTGAAAACGACATTCGAGACATCCCCGACACGTTCTTTTCCGAACGGAGCTATCAGATAGCCGGAAGGTTCTGCAATCACATTCCACGGATTATTTAATTCTGTCACAAAGACATAAATCACATATCTCAGTCCGGCGGCCGTATTCCGGACACCATGTGCAATATGAAGCCATCCTTTTTCGGTTCTGATAGGTGTTGCGCCTGCGCCGTTCTTAGCCTCTGTAATTGTGTGATATTTCCGGAGACTTGTCATTTTTTCCTCATCAATAACGGCATGTTCCACGCTTTCGGCAAGTCCGAAGCCGATTCCTCCGCCTGAGCCGGTATCAATAAAATCATCCATCGGGCGGGTATAGAAAGCATATTTTCCGTTAATAAATTCCGGCAGTAAGCAGACATTTCTTTGCTGAGGGCTGTTACGTGTTATCAAATCCGGAAGGCGTTCCCAGTTAGCAAGGTCTTTTGTCCGTACGATTCCGGCACGGGCAACTGCTGCGGAAATATCTGCCGTTCCTGCACTGGCTTCTGAACAGAATACACCATAAATCCAGCCGTCCTGATGCTTAGTCAGGCGCATGTCATAGACATTGGTTTCTTCCTGATTCAGTTCCGGAAGAATCACCGGATAATCCCGAAACCGGAAGTTATCCACACCATTTTCGCTTTCTGCCACGGCGAAGAAGCTTTTCCGGTCTGCACCTTCTACACGGGCAAGCAGACAATATTTCCCGTCATGGTATACCGCACCGGCATTGAACACTGCATTGATGCCGAGCCGTTCTTCAAAATACGGATTTGTTTCCGGATTGAGGTCATATCTCCATGTCAGCGGTACATGATGCCGAGTCAGCACCGGATTTTCCCAGCGGTCATAGATGCCGTTATAGAAATCTGCTTTCTGATTTTTTTTTGCAATGAGATTTTCCTGTTTTTCTGCCAGATGCAGATAAGTTTCATGTAATTTCATGAAATTCAGCTCCTTCTGATGAGTTCAAAGCACATTCTTCCGTTATGATACGGGCATTTCCATTCATCTGAGACATCACGGTCAGAAAGTGGTGTTCCGTTTTCATCCACACCCCAGAACCATTCACTTTCCGGACGGGTATCAACAAGATATTCCTGAATATACTGCCAGATATGCTCTGCTGCCTGTAAATATTTCAAATCGTGTGTTTTTTGCCACATATTTACAAATCCGATGACAGATTCTGCCTGCACCCACCAGATACGGTCAGTATCTGTCCTGCCGTTTTCGCATTCGTTGCAGACAGAGTCCTGCTGATAGGCTGTCTGATAGATTTGTGCTCCAAGTGCCTGATTAATTGCACGGACATCCTGTACAATGCCGGATTCTCCCAACAACTGACAGCCTTCATCAATCAGCCATGAGCTTTCAATATCATGACCGAAACTATGCAAATCTATCAGGCTGTGATAATTTTCATCAAAGAAAACTTCCTGTCGCTTCCGGATGGGATTATAAATTTTATCACGGTAAATATACAAAATTTTCAGCATTGCTGTACTGATAACCTGTGCATGATTCTGCGCATAGAGATTGCTGTATGCCTCAAAAATATGCAGAAGCGTATTCATGGTTCTGTAAGCAATCACATTATTTTCTGATAATTTTTCATTCCGGACGGGTCTCCAGTTCCGGTCGAATGCTTCCAGATAGCCATTTCCATCAAAGCATTTTTCCTCGATAAGACGAAATAATTTCATAGCTGTATTCAGTGCGTTCTGATTTTTTGTCAGCGCATAATAAGAAGAAAGCGCATAAACTGCAAATGCCTGATTATAAGTATGTTTTGTCGTATCAGCGGGATTTCCATCATAGGTAACTGACCAGAATACACCGCCGGCATCACGGTCAAAGCAATACTGCATCAGAAAATCATAGGCGTGTTCGGCTTCGGTGATATATTTTACATTTCCCGAAAGCCGTGCCAGTTCTGAAAAGAAATACAGAATCCGGCTGTTCAGGATGACACCTTTGTCCGCCTGCGGATATATCTGCAGATTAAAATCTTTTCTGCCGTAATATCCGCCAAAGTTATCATCTCGCATACTTGTCCAGAACGGTGCAATCTGCTGATTCAGCACCCATTCTGCGCCGGTGCGGAGTTTCCAGAGCAGATTTTTATCTTTTTCCGGTTTCAAGTTCTGTTTCACCTGCACAATCATATTTCAGAATATAGTCATATAATTTCTGGGCTGTTGTAAAAGCCAGTCCGACATAAGTATCTGCGCATCCGTAATAAACGGCGATTCTTCCGGTTTCGGAATCGGTCAGAGCTGCGCACGGGAAGCAGACATTCGGAACAAATCCACGTTCTTCGTACCAAGTTTCCGGTGTCAGAATATATCTGGAAGCCCGTTTCAGCACAACAGACGGCTGATTTTTGTCAAGCAGAGCCACTCCCATACTGTAGACGAATCCGTTGCAAGTGCCGGTTACGCCGTGATAAATCAGAAGCCATCCTTTATCTGTTTCGATAGGCGCACATCCTCCGCCGATTTTCAGATTTTCCCACCAGTTAGAAGATTTGCTCATTACATGCCGATGATGTCCCCAGTATTCCAAATCAGGGCTTTCGCTCAGGAAAATATCGCCGAACGGCGTGTGACCACTGTCGCTTGGTCTGGAAAGCATGATATAATTATGATTAATTTTTCTCGGAAACAAAACTGCATTTCGATTAAAGGGCAAAAACGGATTTTCAATTCTGGTAAATGTCCGGAAATCCGTAGTTTTTGCCATGCCGATGGATGCACCGTAAAAATCCTGACACCAGATAATATAATACGTATCTTCAATTCTGACAAGTCTGGGGTCATACGCATACCGAGGCATAAATTCTCGGCCTTGTTCGTCCGTGAAACGGATTTTATCCTTCTCAAAATTCCAGTGAATGCCATCTGCGCTTCTGCCAAGGTAGATATACGGAATACCGTCTGTCTGTTCAGCACGGAATACACCGATATAGCCGTTTTCATAAGGCTGTACCGCACTGTTGAAAATTCTTGAAACACCGGAAATCGGATTCCGCCGGATAATTGGATTTTCAGAATATCTCCATACCGGAAATTCTGTATTTTCGGGGCATTTCTGCCACGGAATGTTCTCTAATTTCTGACCGATGATATGAATTTGACTCATAATAAATAACCTCCTGAATTTATTCTTTGACTGCACCGCTTGAAATACCGCTGTAAATCTGCTTCTGACAGAACAGAAATATCAGAAGCGGAGGAATGATTGTCAGTATCACGCCGGCACAGATATATTGATACTGACTGCCCATAGGCCCTGTAAATGTGAAAAGCGAAGTCGAAACTGTCTGAAATCTGTTTTTGTCCTGTAAATACAGATTCGCCATATAGTATTCATTATATGTCGCAACGCCTTTCAGAATCGCACTTGTGACAATTGCCGGTTTCAGCAGAGGAAGTAAAATCCGGAAAAAAACTCCGAAATAGTTACATCCGTCCAGAATTGCCGCTTCATCCAGCGAAGGAGAAAGATTCTCGAAAAATTGCAGAAAAATATAAATCGAAATAACATCTGTTCCCAGCATCAGGAAAATATATCCGCCAAGGGAATTAATCAGATGCAGATGATTCATAATCTGATATACAGTCACCTGACTTGCAATACCCGGTATCAGAGAAGCAATCATGAACAGACCTCGAATCAAAGCATTGCCAACAAACCGGAAACGATTCAGCACATAGGCCAGCATGGCAGAAATCAAGATACTGCCGGAAATTACGCAGACAAGCACGGTCAGCGTATTCAGAAAAGCCTTTCCCATATCGGCTTTCTGCCATGCTATGCGGAAATTATCGAAATAGAACCAGTTTTCCGGCAGGGTCATGACGCTTGTATTCTGATATTCTGCATCTGTCTTGAACGCTGTAATTACACAGCTGACCAAAGGCACGAGAGCGCAGAACACTGCAAAAATCAGAATCAGATATTTCAGAATTCCGGTCAGAATTTTTTTCGCTTTCATGAAAATGCCTCCTTTCTTAATGCTGGTTCAGTTTCTTTTCTGCAAGTTTCTGAACGCCTGTTACAAGCAGAATCAGCATCAGCAGAATCACAGACATTGCTGAAGCCAGACCGACTTTCTGATTGGTATGTGCCAGATGGTCAGTCAGCACGAAATAAGTCGATGTGCCGAATCCACCGCCGGTGATAACATAAGGCATCTCAAACGAGGAAAGCGAACCGGAAACTGCAAGAATCAGATTCAGAATAATAATTGTCCGGATGGACGGAAATGTAATATACCAGAATTTCTGCCATGCATTTGCACCATCAATTTCAGCCGCTTCATACATGGTACTGTCCACGCTTGCCAGCGCACCGATGAATAATACCATATTCTGCCCCATATACCGCCATACAGAAACCGCTACCAGAACCCAGTTATTAATATTAGTATCTTTCAGCCAGAACGGAAGCATTTCCAAATCTGCACCGAAGCACATCAGAATGCTGTCTAAAATAAATCCGTGCGTAAAGAAGAATTTAAAAATAAATCCGACTGCGATTCCGCCGACTAAACAGGGAAAATACAACGCTCCACGGAAGAAATTCCGACATTTTGTATTTTCTGTCAGAAGCACTGCAAACAACAGGGCAAGCGATAACTGTACTACGGAACCTGCCATATAGTAAAGACTTAATTTCAGCGCATCGAAACAGTCTTTCCGTGTGAAAACATCAATATAATTCTGCAGTCCTACCCATTTCCGTTCGCCGATATATTTCATATCATAAAAACTGAATTCCACCATTTTAAAAAACGGCAGATAAGTGAACAGAAACAGCAATCCCAGTGGTATCAGCAGAAAAGTGACTGTCACAATCATTTGCTGATTTCGCATAGAATTCCAGAATTTTAAAATTCTGTTCTGCGATTTTTCCGTTCCGGAAAGTGCTTTCATATTAGCAGTCATGAAAAACACCTCCTGCTGTTACTTTTTGATTTCAATGCCATTCCGTTTCTGTGCGGCTGTCCAGCGGGCATTCCAGTCGTTCATAATATCCTCAAATGTTTCGCTTTTGGTTTCAGCAGCTTCAATAATTCTTGCTACATGAACTGCATCCGCATCCAAAGAAAGTTCAGAATCGTTATTGACAATATTATAAAAATCTTCCTCGCCTTCGAGTGCCGGTGCATCGACAATCATGGAAAGTCCCTCGAATGCTGAAAGAGTTGCCGGATATTTTTCGCCCTTGACAATCGGGATTCCGCCTTGGTCATACGCATAATTTGACTGTTCTGTCAGATATTTCAAATACAGCATAGAGGCAATTTTCTCATCTTCGGAACTGTTTTTATTGATGCCGTAACAATAGTCACCGGATGCAGAAGCATATACTTTTCCATCAACAGAAATCGGGAACGGCATATAAGCGATGTCTTCCGCATGAGCACCGGCATTCTGCATCTGCGGAATTGCCCAGCTTCCCAGCACCATTGCCGAAATTTCACCGTTGTTGATTTTGCTCTTGCAGGATTCCCAGTCAGTAGTTGTGGGGTCATCTTCCGTAAGTCCCTCACTGACTGCCTGATATAAAATATGATAAACTTCATAAGCACCGGTATGATTTGCTTGTTCAGCAAACGGATTTGAGGCGTGAGGCAGAATCTGATTTTTGAACTCTGCCTTGCCAGTCGCACAGCCATTGATATAGGCATCCCATGCAGTCAGTGTCCAGCCGGCGGCATAATTGGTATAAAGAGGAACAGCATTTGTTTTTTCCTTAATCAATGTTAAATCTTTGATAAATTCCTCCGGTGTCACTGGGAGTTCTGTAATGCCGGCATCGAACCAGATTTTCTTGTTATAGACAATTCCCTGTACATTTCCGGTAGTAGGAATTCCGTAAACCGTTCCG
>JAFRMZ010000070.1 GCA_017430465.1 Oscillospiraceae bacterium | reverse complement strand
TGGTGATTTTATCTGACAGTCTGCGGAGTTTGGGTGCGGGGGTATTGGCATGGATAATTTTTGCGACCTGCCAGCCTCTGCCGTCAATATTGTAAATATCTCCTTCCCCGCCGGTGGCGAGTTTGGATTCTGTACGTACATTGTACCAGTTTCCACGAGAATCTTTAAAACTTTCCAAGATTTTTCCTCCTGTCGTATCTGATTATGATGAAATTTCGATTGTTTCACCTGTGGTTTTATCTGTATTTTTTTCCGGAGCATCTGTCTGCGGAACGGGAGTTTCCGTTATTTTTTTAACAAATAATTCATAGCTTTCATGTTTGATTTGGCCGTCTTTTATCGTGCTCTGGTTCAGCATATAGGAATATTCCTTATCTGTGCTGGACATAAATTCAGAACGGATTACTTTTTCATCTGAGACGGGAATATCCAGTTCTTCGGGAGAAGTACACATACGTTTTTCTTCGGGAGTGAGTTCCGGCATTGGTTTTTCCGGCGGAATTTCCTTCTGTTCCTGCGGAACGGATGGCGGTGCAGAGGGTTCTGTTTTTTCCGTTTCAGATTTTGGCGCAGATATTTCCGGAACAGTTTTTTCCGGTTCGGATTTCGGTGCAGATATTTCCGGAACAGTTTTTTCCGGTTCGGGTGTCTCCGGAGTTTTATCCTTGCCGGAAGAATTACGACTGAAAATACTTTTAATCTTTTCAGAAATACTGTTGTCGTGGGTATCCGGTTCAGGAGACGGCTTGCCGTATTTTTTCTCCCATTCTTTCTTTTCTACGGGAGAAAGCGGATAATAGTCATCTACCAATGCGCTGATATTAGCTTCTTCAATACCGAGCGTTTCTCTTTTTTCAGTCACAAAATTCAGGAATAATTTTCTTTTGTCAATTTTCGGCATAGACGGATATAAATCTTCCAGTTCTGCCTTTTCGATTTCCAGATAATTCGGTTCTTCATAGGGTGGTTCTTCTACAAAGACATCTGTATTGATGGCAATTGCCATTGTGACATCATCCACAATAGGGCACTGACTGCTTTTCAGATACTTTACAGCCAGATTAAGCTTTTTCTTAATGGTTTCACGGGCTTCTTCATCATTCATGCCGTAAACATCATGATACATAAAACGGTTTGCCAGCGGTACATTGATGGTATATTTTTGATTTTCCAGCATCTGCGGAGAAAGCTTGTCACGGATGCCGTCTGTAAAGCAAGCCACGGCACTGATTTTGTAATCTTCATACACACCGAAATCCCACATTTTGTTTCCGCTGAAAAGCGGGCTGACGCTGTTTGCTTCTTCGCCCTCCTGTACTTTTGTAATTTCGTGATATTCCCTGTCGCCGTTCAGTACAAAAATACCGCCGTCACCGCTATGGCCGTAATAGATTTTATCCGAACCGTTAAAAAGAGCGACATCCAGTGTAGTTTCATACTGAAAGACATCATCATTGTGTTCTGCGGCGATTCTGCAAATTTTATTATATGCGCCGTTGAAAGCTGTCCGGAGCATAGCAAGCAGACCTTCTTCCTCGCCGTCCGGCGGGAAGCAGTCCTGACAAATCTGCAAGGCGGTTTCGACAGCAGTTTTTGCACCAATATCGGATTTGGCGCATGAGCCGACACCATCTGCTGAAATAATGACTGTCCAGTCACCGATAATGCCTGCTGTTATGCTGGCATCCTGACAGGGGGTTTCGGATTTGATATGCGACTTGCCCTGCAATGAAAACGATGTACATAAAATCATAAAATTCACCTGCTTTTTAATTTATATTTTAAATCAAAAGGCTACAGGAAATATATATCCTATAGCCTTTTATGCATAGTCGTACAAATGTAGAAATTTTAGTTTGTATTCAGATTAACTACTTTCTGTCCGTTCTGTACCTGTGTAACGCCGAGATTATTGAATTCATTCATAGCAAGATGAATTGCATCAGAAACATTGCTCTGGGAAGCCATAACGATGCTTTTGCTCAGCATTGAGAATACCTGCTGAATCGCATCGGTATTGCGGAGCATGATAAGCTGGCTGTTATTGCAGAGGGAGTTCATTTCCGGCATATCGGCTTCACCGAATCCGCAGATGATGAGGTCATTTTTCTTGCCGTCAACACGTTCTGCCAGAACTTTCTTGCAGGTTTCACGGTACTGATTGTCAGTAGGCTGACCGTCTGTCAGCACAAGCACCAGCGGACGGAACAGCGGAGTCCCTTTTGCAGCGAGCATATTTTTGCGCTGACGTGCTTTTTCACATGCAATTGTCATTGCAGTATAGAGTGAAGTGCCTCCGCTTGCTTTCAGATTGAAATCATCTCCGATGATGGTCATCGGTGCAAAATCCTTTTCTACCTGTACAGAGCTGTCAAACGTGATGACGCACAAGTCCACTTTTTCCTTGTCGAATGCGCTGATTTCAGTAGTATTGACAAATTTCTTAGCACATTCATTCACAAGGTCAATTCTGGATTTTCCAAGTGAAGAATCCGTGATAGACATAGAACCGGACTTATCCAGACAAAGAACGATAATGTAATGATTTTCATTAACGGAAACCGGTTCTTTTTCCTCCTGAATAACCGGAACACTTTCCGCCATTTCTTCGGGGTCAAAAACAAATTGCAATGCATTAGCCATGATAAAAAATATCCTCCTTTTTTACTGATACAACAATCAGCTTATATTGTAAATTTATTTTAGCATATTTATGCAAAAAAGTCAATGATTCGACATGAATTTTTATGAAAAATAGTGTTTTCGCATAAAAAAATTCATTTTATTTATGGAGTTTTTACAAAGTTATATGCAAAAATGTAAAATTTTAATGAACATTTACTATATTTTGTTAGCTGTTTAAACAAAAAAAGCCCTCTGCTGAAACAGAGGGCTTTTCGGGATTAATTGCTGTAGATACTTTGTAGTTTCATAATTTTATGTTCGCTGTTTTCCTTGGCTTCCTGCAAAGCTCTGTCAATTTTAATCAGCAGAGAATTGGGCGTCAGATGTTCTGAGGATTTGTAATAATATACACATCCGGAGACAACCGGCTGAATGTTCAGTTTAGAAATTTCAATCGGTGCGGAAAGCGCACGGCCGAGCTGGGCAATCATAGAATCGGTATCTTCCGGAGAGGAGGCTTCATTCGCAACAAAGCAGAATTCTCCGCTTTCGGTATGATAAATTTCAAATTTATCAGAATAATCTTTTTTTATCATATCTGTCATGTTGATGATGAACATATCCCCGAAGTCACGGCCGTAGCTCTGGGTAACTTCCTGAAAATTATCGAAGTTGAAGAAAGCGAGTGTAACATCTTCGGTTCTAAGTTTTTCATCTAAATCTTCTTCCAGAGCATAGCGGTTTTTGAGTTCTGTCAGGACATTGGTAAAGGCCATAGCGTTTGCTTTTTTGAGTGCCTGCGAAGCTTTATAGGCATTGGCTCTGGCAGTCTGGCGGGTCTGCGCATTCTCGAAATTTTTCTGCTGAATTTTCTTGCGCATGTAGGTAAACGAATTCAGTCCCAGAGCCATGAGGAATAACATAAACACAAGCAGAATCAAGAAACGGTGCGCTATTTTATGGAAAAATGCGTTTGTCAGTTCGCTTTGCCGTTCGGCCACATCCTGCATTGCAAGGGTTGCTTTTTCCTGCAAAGGGCTGATTTCTTTTCTGTAATACTCTTCCAGACCGTTTGTTTCGTGATTCTGGAATTCTTTCAGAGAGGCTTCATAATAATTGACTTCTGTCATAGCAGAATCGAAATCCTGCATAATAGAGCCGTCAATACTGGAAAGGTTCAGTTTTTTGAATTCCTGTTCTTCCTGCGAAAGCATATCGAACATGGTATTGATATTTTCATTTTCTCTTTGGATAATTCTGCTGTCGTTCTGGTTCAGTACAATATTCAGGACACTTTCATTGGTAGACTGCAAGCACTGTTCAATTTTTGCCACATGGCTGACAGCTTCTTCTGCATAGAAAAGATTATTTCCGGAATAGCGGAAGGTAAAAATAACTGCTGCGATATTCACCAGTGAAAGCACGGCGAACAACGAAGCGATAATTTTATAGATTTTCACGCCATCTTCTTTTTCTTCCTGCAAATTGGTTTTGGGGTTCATAACAAATTCCTTCTTCCTTTCGTGAGAGATAAAACAGACATCAACGGATGATGATGAATACTCTGTGGCCATGGCAAGGCATTTTTCTGTTTTCCCTAGGATGATTATAGCATTTTCGAATATAAAAGTCAACAGTTTTTTAAAAAATTGTACATATATTTAAAATTTTGTTCACAAAATCAAATTATAGATGGATTCTTTCCAGAATTTCAATAATTTTCTGAATATAAAAATACAGTTACGGATATAAATAAATAAAACCTCCTGAACGAAGTCAGGAGGTTTTTTCAAAGAAACAGTTATGGCGGAGACGGTGGGATTCGAACCCACGAGCCGGGATTAACCGGCCAAACGATTTCGAGTCGTTCTCGTTATGACCGCTTCGATACGTCTCCGTTGTGTTCTGTCCGGAATTCCGGACAGAACAGGAAAATCAGTTATTATAGCCAATACCGGCAAATGCGCTGGTAACCAGTACATCATTAGCATCGAAAGAATTCACAATGCC
>JAFRMZ010000012.1 GCA_017430465.1 Oscillospiraceae bacterium | reverse complement strand
GCGCCAGTCCTGCCATAACGGTCAGCATCATTTCATCGGCATTCTTTGCCGTATCCAGATTTTCTTTCTCAAAACACACCGTGATTCCGAGCGATTTCAGTTCTCTGATATATACAAGACAGTCTCTCGTATTTCTTGCAAATCTGCTGATGGATTTGGTATAAATTCTATCAATGCGACCTTTCCTGCAATCCTGCATCATACGCTGGAATTCGCTTCTGTTATCAGCAGAAAGTCCGCTGATACCGCTGTCAGCATACAAATCCACAAGGATTTCCGTTTCAGAATTTTCAAATTTATGGCTGTAGTATTCAAACTGTACCTGACAGGAATTCTGCTGCCGTTCCGAATCGCTTGAGACTCTGCAATATGCTGCCACACGGATTTTCTGACCGGAATCCTCCTGAGAAACTGGTCGGATTATCGTTACTTTTGCCATTGAATTCAACTCCTTTCAGCCAACAGTATACTACAAAGAATCATAAATTGGAATCACCAGAACCAACAAATTCAGCGTTCAAAATCTGTATGGTTTATCCCCTCATCCGCCTGTTTCGCAGCGAAGCAAAGGCACATTGTGCCTGCTCCGACTGTTCCCCCTACCATGCACCCGATTACAAATCCTATCATACAGCAAACTCCGTTTCTCTGGAGGAAGGATATTTTTCCAGAATCCTTTTTCGGCATTCTTTCAGAATTTTGTCTTTCTGTTCTTCTGTCAGATGCGGGCAGTTTTTTTCAATAAACTGCTCTGCAATATAAATCATGAAATCAGCCTGTCCGTATTTCTTCATTCAGTTTTGCCTCCTCTGTTATTCTGTCCCAGAAATCCTGAATTTCTTCGATTTTTTCTGTTTTATTTTTAATGGGGACTGCCTCAAAGACATGTTTCTTGTATGCGACGTTGCTTTTGCTGCTGATTCTTGGGTCAAGAATCGAAACAATTCCCTTATCTTTTGAGGAGCGAATCAGTCTGCCGACTCCCTGACGGAGTTTTATCAGCATTTCTGGCAGAGAAACTTCAAAAAGCGGACTTTTAGCCGCTGCCATTCTGGAATCCAGAACCGGATTCGGCATCGGAAAGGGAAGCTTGAAAATAATTACCTGCGACAATGATTCTCCTTTGATGTTGATGCCTTCCCAGAATGTTCCTGTTCCTAAAATTACCGAATTTATGTCATTCCGGAACTTTTTAAGCTGATATTCCTGCGAAGAAGAAACATTCTGTTTCAGAATCCGGTACGGCAGATTCCTGCTGCACAGCTTTTTGTAAACATAGTCCATATCCGATTTGGCTGTGAACAGAATCAGCGTCTTTCCTTTGGTAATTTTCAGAAGCCTGACAATTTCCGGAACAGCCATTTTCCGGTATAATTTTCTGTTTTCCTGTGAAGGGAAGGGGAGCATTACGGAACAGTACAGAATGCTGTGATTCTCATAATCAAACGGCGATTTTTTCGGTTCAGCAACTTTGCCGTCCGGCGGAAAGCCGATGCTGTCAAGATAGTATCTGCATTTTTCGTAAGCTGTGCCGTGCTGCCGGTCTGAAATCGTAGCAGATGTCAGAATTGTGCATTTTTCCGGCGGATAGAGCATTTCTGAAATTTCTTTCCGGATGTCTCTTTTGCAGACACAGAGCCGGATTTCTTTCCGATACTCCAGCCAGACGATTGATTTTCTGGATTCATGATAGACTTCATGAAGAAAGTAATAAATTTCCGACAGTTCATGTTCCGGTTCAATCAGAGTCAGATTTTTCTTGATTTTCGCTAATAATTCATGAAATTTCGGTGTTCTGCGGAGATAGAAAATATCAGTATCCTGTTCCGAATTTTCTTTCTGTTCCCGAATCTGCGCTTTAAAAATCTGAAACATCTCTGAAAATAAATCCAGAGTTTTTTGTGTAAGCATCCGGATTTCTTTTTGCTCTGAACAGAAACCCAAGTCTTTGACAGGACGGATAAGTTCAGCTTTGGTATAAGAAAGCGTGAAAGACTCACGAAATCTGCTTTCCAGATTATGGGCTTCATCTACAATTATCACTGATAATCCGGAACTGAAAATTCCGTTTCCGGATTTCTGTTTCGTCAGATGAGATGCAAGCATATTCTGATTACAGATAACAATATCATTTCTGGTTTTCAGGCGGAGGCGCATCTGTGCATAAACACATTTACTGGAACATTCGCACTTCTGACAGCGTCTGTTTCCAAAATGAGAAACAGCCATCTTTTCCCATTCCTCATCCGGAATATCCAAATCAATCTGTGATTTGTCCTGTTTTCCATCTAATACGAGCTTCTGCAAATGTGACAGAGAAATGCTTTTCAGATGTTTTTTGTGCATACTCTGTATTTTTTTCATGCAGATATAGTTTTTCATCCCTTTTGCAAGAACTATTTCCATATTCATACCCAGCATTTTCTGAACTGTCTGAATGTCTCTGAGCAGCTGTTCCTGCAATGCGATAGTAGAAGTGGCAATCACAATCTGACAGCGTTCCTTCCGATACTGTATCAGTGCCGGAACGAGATAGGCGAATGATTTGCCGATTCCGACTTCTGCTTCTACTGCAAGCGGAGTTTTCTGCATCATTGCCTGACTGATTTCCAGTGCCATTTCGATTTGACCGGCTCTGGATTCCAAACCGGATTCTGCTATTTTCTGAAAGAACTGCTTCACTGCAGTTTCTGTTGTATTCATGTAAAATCTTCCCTTCAAATTTTATGTAGCAGGCTGTTCCGCTGAAGAACAGCCTGATTATTTTGTCATTTTGCTTTTTTAAGACGCATTTCTGCATCTTCACTGCCCACCACCGGGCAGTTTCACTGCCATTCTCCATGACAGCACTCTCCTCCGAGTGAACGAAGGTGACGGAAATTCTCTGACAGGACTGCTCCTGCCCCCGCCGTCAAAAGGAGCATT
>JAFRMZ010000011.1 GCA_017430465.1 Oscillospiraceae bacterium | reverse complement strand
TTGATTGTTCTGATTATCATCATAGGGATTTTTATCCAGATTTACATGAGGCATATCCTGACCGGAGGTATTGTCCGGCTGGTAAGGATTCGGATTCTGGTAAGGGTTCTGGGGCTGATAAGGATTCGTATTCTGATAGGGATTAAAGCCGTTGTTCTGCGGATAACCATTACCAAAACCACTGTTAAATGAATTAGTATATCCGGAAAGTTCTTCTTCTGAGGTAATGCCCGTTGCAAGCATTTTAGCTCTCATACAGGCATAAAATTCAGCCATGGTCGCTTCATAATACGGAACAACAAACAAAACACCGAAATAACATGCAATAATTCCAAGAAGATACCAGCCGATAAAAGAAAGCTGAAGTAAGAAACAATTCATTTTTTCGCCGTGCATGGTCTGCTTGGAAATTTCCAGTGTGCGCTTCTTGTCGAGATTCGGATTTTCTCCCAGAAGATACGGTACAAGAAAATATTCGTATGCCTTGATAATACCCGGAATATAGAATAATAATGTCCAGAGGAAAATTTCAAGATACCGCTGGAACATAACTTTCACTGTCGGCATGTAGCGTCCGCCCTGAAATGACCAGAACAAATTGCCGAAATCAGAATTGCCGTTCCGTGCCTGATAGAAATATCTGCATTTTCCAGTTTCCAGAATGCTGGTGACAAACGTAGTCACGGCGATGCCAAGTGCCCATGTAAGCAAATACCATATCCAGAATGACGGATTTGATATATCTTCTGTAAATTCTTCAATATCAGAAAAGTCAAATGATACGCCCATAAACATAGTCACCACAAAGGATGCAGCATAAGAAGCAGCACTGGAAATAATGACCATAATAATCAGCAGGCCGAATGCTGTCCAGTAGTATGGCTTCAGATTGTTTTTAGCGTTTTGTTTCAGCAGACTTGATGTCCACATAAGAGATACCCCCCATAACATAAAATTTAGTATTATTATTGTAAGCCATATTTACATTTTTGTCAAGGGATTCCGGAGAAATTCGCATAAAAGACTAATATTATACAAATTTCAGAGCCGGATTTATGCAAAATATATCATGCACGGCTTCCTTTTTTGAGATATTTCTCTGAAATAAAAAAAGTCTATTGACAAAATTCAGAAAATATGCTATACTAAAACTGTTAAAAGTTCGTGGAGAATAACTCAATTTTCTTCACGGAATCGAAATAGGAGGAATTTTATTATGGCATTAGTTTCCGCTAAGGATATGCTGAACAAGGCAAGAGCCGGCAAGTATGCTGTCGGTCAGTTCAACATCAACAATCTCGAATGGACAAAGGCAATCCTGCTGACTGCACAGGAACTCCAGTCCCCTGTAATTCTGGGCGTTTCTGAAGGCGCAGGCAAGTACATGTGCGGTTATAAGACAGTTGTCGGCATGGTGAAGGGCATGATTGAAGAACTGAATATTACAGTTCCGGTTGCACTGCATCTCGACCACGGCTCTTTTGAAGGTGCTAAGGCTTGCATCAATGCAGGTTTCTCGTCCATCATGTTTGATGGTTCTCATCTGCCTTTTGAAGAAAATCTGGCAAAGACTACTGCACTCAAGAATACATGTGATGTTCTGGGTCTGTCTCTGGAAGCAGAAGTCGGTTCTATCGGCGGTGAAGAAGACGGCGTTATCGGTAAGGGCGAATGCGCTGACCCCGAAGAATGCAAGACAATTGCTGACCTCGGTGTAACAATGCTGGCTGCCGGCATCGGCAACATTCACGGCAAATATCCCGATAACTGGGAAGGCCTGAGCTTTGAAACTCTTGACGCTATCAACAAGAGAGTCAACGAAGGCAGAGAAATTCCTATGCCTCTGGTACTGCACGGCGGTACAGGTATTCCGGATGACCAGATTAAAAAGGCCATCTCTCTGGGCGTTGCAAAAATCAACGTGAATACAGAATGCCAGTGGGCTTTCCAGGAAGCTACCAGAAAGTACATCGAAGAAGGCAAGGACCAGCAGGGCAAGGGCTTCGACCCCAGAAAACTGCTTGCTCCCGGCTTTGAAGCTATCAAGGCTAAGGTAAAGGAAAAGATGGAACTGTTCGGTTCTGTAGGCAAGGCTAACGACTAATTTTGTATATTTTCACAAGAATCTCCTGCGGTGTTGAAAACAGCAGGAGATTTTTTTAATTTTTTTTGAATTATTTTCCCCTCGCTTGACAAATGCATTGAAATGTGCTATAGTTAAGTAAGCCATAAAGATATATAAATGGCGTTTATGTAAGAAGGGATTAGGTATGAATCATAATTTACTGAATCAGAATAAAAATACAGCGTCACCGGAAAAAAAGAAAATGATTCCGGTGCTGGCTCTTTCTGTGCTGACGGCTGTCATCGCCGGCGTACTGCTGGCCTTTCAGTTGAAACAGCAAAAAGAAGAACCGCATAAGCTGGAAAATACAGTTCCGGAAACCAGCAGAGAAACCAGTGTCTTGGAAACGGATTTATCCGCCGCAGCTTCTGTACAGAAAGAAATTACAGACATGATTTCAGAATCTTCTGTAAAGGAATCTGTCTCAGAACCCGTTTTACTGACGGAATATATGACAGAACCGGAATTTTTTGTTTCAGAAAGCTTTTCAGAAACAGTGTCTTCTTCTGAATCAGAAACACTTGTTTCGGCAGAATCTTTGCAGTCTGTCCCCGTCTCGGAAACACCGACTGCTTCTGCGGAAGAACTTTCCGGCGAAACGGAAGTGAATACTTCTGTACTCCCGACAGAACATGTGACAATCACATCTGCGGTAATTCCGCCGTCAGAAATTATAACAGAATCTATAACAGAAACAGCAGTTTCCAGCGAAAAGAAAACATATCGTTCCGTGCTGGAACATATTTTCAAATACCACCGCTTTCAGGAAGAAGAATTCAGCATTGTGAACGATTCGGATATATATGAAAATGAATTTGCCGTTTATGATGTGGATAACGATGGCATAGAAGAACTTGTCATCCGCTGGGCAAATGCATCTGTTGCATCTGTTATCGGTATTGTATACAGCTATGACAGTGAGGGAAATGTTTACTGCAAACTGAAAACAACACCATATCTGCGCTTTTACAGCAACGGTGTGATTGAAGCGGATGCTGTACATCATTCCGCACAGGCCGGCGATTTCTGGGCGTACAGCCTGTATCAGTATGATGAGACGGAGCATCTCTATAAAGAAGCCGGTTTTGTCGATGCATGGGATAAATCTGTTATAGACGGCGTTCAGGAAACATTTCCGGAATATGCAGATGTCAGCAATACCGGATTTGTCTATTTTATTTCCTCTGAGGAAGAAGGCATTTCCGACCCGATGGATATAACAGATTATCAAACATGGCATGATTCCTACATCGGCGGAGCTTCTGAAATCAATCTGCCGTTCCGGAAAATGACAGAAGCCAATATCGAACAGATAGAGGATTAATCATTAAGATGTATATTTCACACAATGAGCCGGAGTTTTTTCATTGGCATGATGCAGAACTCATGCAGGTTTCCGCCGAAAATAATTTCATGCAGTGGCGTGTGAATACACTCAGCATCACAAAAGAAAATTCCCAGAATTCTGAGGGAAAAGACCTTTGTGCCGATAATGTAAAAATTATCTTTAAAGACTGCAAAATCACAAGTCTGCTGTCTTATGGCTTTGAAAGCTGGCAGAGTGGTCAGCTCATTGCACATACAGAAGACAGATATTATTCACAAGCGGAAATTCTGAAATTCCTCGAAAAAATGAAACAATCTTCCGGATGGGTGTGCAATCTGCTTGACGGTAACTGCATCAGGAAAGATAATTTTCTGCATATCGGATTTGAACTCGATTTTGAATATATAGGAGAAAGTTTTTTCCGTCTGGAGCTTGTCTGTTCGGATTTTACCGCCGAATGGGAAAACTATTCCGGAACAGCATGGTATGAACAAGTAAAATAAAAGCCTGAGAAATGCTTCTCAGGCTTTTTGCTGTTATTTGAAATAACAGTATAACTGACAGGAAATCATGCCGTTGTAGAGCTTTCTTCGCTTATCAGCTTTCTGACCGAAATATTGTTCAAATTCAGTATCTCCGCATATGATGTATGCCGGTGCGGAAATGACTTTTCCCATAGTCCGGTAAATTCTTCTTGCATCAGATAGTTCCAGCATTCTTTCACCATAAGGAGGATTGCAGACAGTAACAGCATCCGGAATCGGCTGGAAATCGGCAACATCTCTCTGCTGAACCTGAATATATTTTTCCACGCCGGCTTTTTTGGCATTGGCAAGTGTCAGAGAAACTGCTTCAGGGTCAATATCAAAACCGTAGCCGATAAAATCAACATCATGCGTGATATTGTCAAGAGCTTCGGTTCTGGCTTCCTGCCATGCTGTAACCGGAATACAGTCCCATTGTTCCGAAATAAATCTTCTGTCAAGTCCCGGTGCAATATGACAGGCACGGCGGGCAGCTTCAATCAGGAATGTACCGCTTCCGCAGAACGGGTCACAGACAGGCATATTGCTCCGGAGTCTTGCCAAATCCAGAATGCCGGAGGCGAGCGTTTCACGAATCGGCGCAAGATTGGCGTTTCTTCTGTAGCCTCTCTTATGCAGTCCTGCTCCGGAAGTATCCAGATAAACAGAAACCTGATTTTTCAGAATAGTAAACTGTAACTGGTGCAGACTTCCGGTTTCCGGCAGAAATTCTGATGTTTTATAAGCCTTCTGAAGCCGTTTGACAGCGGCTTTTTTCAGAATCTTCTGACAGGCGGGAATGCTTGTCAGCTTCGAGTTGAGCGAATGTCCCTTGACCGGAAATGCATCTTCTTTTCCGATGAATCTTTCAAGAGGTGCTTTCGCCATGCCGTCAAATAATTCTTCAAAGGTTTCGGCATGGTATTCGGCAAGAAGAATCTGAACACGTTCTGCAACGGATAAATTCAGATTGGCTTTGGCAAGAGTATGAAAATCCCCCTCCCAAGAGACACGGCCGTCCTGTACGGTGATATTTTCTCCGCCGATGCGGGTCACTTCAAACCGGAGAACTTTCTCCAGTCCGAAATGACACGGGGCAGAAAATTTTATTTTCTGATTTAGCATAAATTAATTCTCGCTTTCTGTTTCGGGCAGTGTGAACGGATGACTTGAAATGGTAGTATAGTCATCTTCTGTATTGGCATCATTATAATTTCTGTTCTGTCTGGAGGAGTAATATCTACAGCTTGTGCAGACAGGTGCATTGGTGGATTTCCAGTAGCCGGTTTCGCCCTTCGGACAGTACGTGCCGGCCATAAGTCCGGTATTGGAGCAGATAGGCCCTTCTACAACAGTATCACATTCCGGATAGGTTGCATCGGAATCAATAGAATTTGCATATTCGCCAATGACGTTATACCACATCTGCGCAGAACTGATGGAAGTATCCAGCTTTTCACGGTCTTTGTAGCCAATCCATACACCAGAGACGAAATCTTCCGTCAGGCCGATGAACCACAAGTCATCCCAGTTCTGAGTTGTACCGGTTTTGCCGACAACTTCCTTATTGCTGAGCTGGGCATCTTTTGCAGTACCATTGGAAGAAACAACATTTTTCATCATTCTGTTCATGACATAGGCCGTTTCTTCATCAACAGCATCATGAGGATGACCGTCATTTTCATAGACAAGCTCATGATTTCCCTGTTCCAGACGGCTGACGATATGCGCTTTATAATATTTGCCGCCGTTTCCGTAGGGGATATAGGCATTAACCATGTTTTTCATCGTAACACCGTAAGTCAGCGCACCTACGCTCAGAGGAGAAATCGCATTGTCGGAATGTCCCTGCGGGTCGAGGTCAGTTAATTCCAGACCCATGTTTTCGGTAGCAAATTTGAATACGGCATCTGTTGTCAGAGAATCGACAAGTCTTGCAGAGATGGTATTCAAAGATTTCATCAGGCCATAATAAACAGGCAGGTCATTGTAGGAATAGTTGGAAGATACGGAATTAGAACTGTAGTTTTTCGGCCAGATACTG
>JAFRMZ010000069.1 GCA_017430465.1 Oscillospiraceae bacterium | reverse complement strand
TGTCCGGAATTCTGTTGATATTGCTCATGCACGTGAATATACTGTCGAAGCCGGAAGGCCGGACACGATTACAGAAGAAAAATTACAAGTCATTCGGGAGATGAGTGCTGACAGGATTTCCGTCAATCCGCAGACGTTGCAGGACAGCGTCTTGCAGAAAATCGGCAGATGTCACACCGCACAGCAGGCCGTGGAAGCGTTTCAGCTCGCCAGAAAGCTCGGATTCGATAACATCAATATGGATTTGATTGCCGGTCTTCCGTCCGATACTTATGAAGGCTTTTCCGATACGCTCCGGAAGGTCATCGCTTTGAATCCAGACAGTATTACTGTCCATACGCTGACCGTCAAGCGTGCCGGAAATCTGTATCATGATGAAAAGCATCACAGCACAGAAATTCCGGTTGTTGAGAAAATGACACAGCTTTCTGCAAATCTGCTTCCGGAAAATTCGTATCATCCGTATTATCTGTACCGGCAGAAGAATACACTCGGCAATCTCGAAAATGTCGGCTATTCCCGAACAGGAAAGGAAAATCTTTATAATATTCTGATTATGGATGACAGACAAACCATCCTCGGCGCAGGATGCGGAGCATCGAGTAAAATCATCACATCCGGCGGAAATCTCACCAGAGTCATGAACTATAAATTTCCTTATGAATATATCAGCAGATTTGAGGAACTTATGAACAAAAAACAGCAAATCGCAGATGAACTGGAGAAACTTACATGAATGGCGTGATTTTTGATTTCAACGGCACAATGATTTTCGATAAGGAATTTCATGACACGGCATGGCGGAAATTTCTTGAAAATAGAATTCAAAGAGAAATTTCAGATGAAGAATTTCAGTTGCATGTCTACGGCAGGTCTGCGCAGGATATTTTATCTTATTTTCTGGAGCGTGAAATTTCCGGACAGGAAAGTATCCTGATTGAAGAAGAAAAAGAAAAGATTTACAGAAATCTTTGTCTGCAAAGTCCTGATTTTCATCTTGCCAACGGTCTGACGGAATTTCTGGATAAGCTGAAGAAAAAGGGAATTCCGTTCACAATCGCAACGGCATCCGCAAGAAAAAATATGGAATTTTTCTTTGAGCATCTGCATCTCTCCAGATGGTTTGACCTGAATTCTGTCGTCTATAATGACGGAACATTCGCCGGCAAGCCTGCACCTGATATTTTTCTGAAAGCTTCGGAAATTCTGCATGTACCAATTTCGGAATGCACCGTCTTTGAAGATGCCAAATCCGGCATTCAGTCGGCGAAATCCGCAGGAGCAGGAGAGATTATCGGTGTAGCATCCATGCTCGGTGAGGAAAAATTACTTTCACTCGGTGCGGATAAGGTGATTTATGATTATCTGGGGGAATGTTTTGTCAGATTATGTCCGGAACAGGAATATCAGGATTTTCTCTCCTGTATGAAAGGCTTGCAGTTGCAGAATATCAATTGTGCATGTGAAATGCTCATGCTTGATTTTGAGGGCTATGCCTTTCATGCGCTGGGGCTGACAAGGGTAATCCTGAACAATGATATTCTGTTTACTTCTCATGACTATCAGTCATGGGATGGCAAAAATGATAAAAATAATGATGAATGGTATTTTCTTGATAAATATCGTGAAAAAATTCTCGGCGGAACAGTCACGGAACTTGTGTTCAGTCCTCTGCATGACCTGAAAATATATTTTGATAATCATCTGATAATTGAATGCTGTATCGCAAACGGCTATCATCATTATGATGATGAAAACGAACAGTATACTTTCTTTGAACGGAAGAAAACAGGTTTCCGGAAATTTCTCGCCATATATAACAAACGGATAACCATTTCAAAAAGCAAGAAAAAATTATAAATCGGAGATGAAATTCTATGAAAAAAGAAAAAATAATTACATGTATTGAGAACGCTTCCGGAACTTATGAGCTTTGCCGGTGCTGGTTTGAGTATGATAAAGATTATTGGTATTTTTATATTCTAGATTTCAATGCAAAATTGTTTCTCGGCATTGAAGAAGATGATTTTCAGCTCAACGGCTTTCAGATTCGGCGCATTGCCGATATGAAAAAAATTGAAACCAAAAGAGATGCCTGCACGCTTATCAACCGGAAACAGGAGATTCTGAAAAACATCAAGAAGCCGGCGGTCAATCTGGGGTCATGGCAGACGGTTTTCGAGTCGCTCGAAAGGATAAAATGCTTTCTGATTATCGAAAATGAATATAAAGAAAAATTTTCTGTCGGCAGAATTGTCAAAGTCAAGAAAAAATCTGTTGTTTTTCAGGAATTCGATGCGGACGGCAAATGGCAGGAAGAAACAGAAATTGATTTTGAGAATATCACAAGCGTGACATTCAAGGACAGGTATTCTTCTACATGGCAGAAATATCTGAAAAATCAGTCTGCAAAATAAAGCAGTATCAAAAAAATGATGAAACTGCATGAAGCATCCGGAAGAATGGATTTCTATGTCGGAAGAAAACTAATAACACTCTGTCCATAACAGCAAAAGCTGTCAGAAAGAAATTTCTGACAGCTTTTTCAGGAGTTTTCTTCCGGAACAAGGGCTTGCAGTCTGTTCAGATAAATAGCTTTGCTTAGCTGGAGTGCAATATAATCTCCGCTTCTGTAAACAGTATCCGCTAATTCGCATAGAAGAATGCCATAAATAGAATATCCGTAAAACAGCGTGAATGCAACATATCCCTTGCATTTAAGTGAAAGTTCATTACGGGAGAAAATTTCACTGATGGAACAGGTGCGCCGTTCTTTTGGCATAACATAGATTTCACCGGCTTTCATGACACAGTGAAGCCGAATTGTTTCCGGAAAGATTTCTGTATTGTCCGGCCGAAACCGGACAGGCTTTTCAAACAGATAAACCGCACTGTTTTGCAGGCCTAATTTATCAATATTGCGAAGAAGATGTTCCAGATTTTCTTCTTCCGTGCCGGCGTTAGGCATTAATTCCAGCATAAATTCCTGCACATTCCGTATGCTTTTCTGATGTAAGGATTTTTCCAGTGCTCTCTGTTCGGCAAGGGCGCAGATGGCTCTGTCCTTGATTCTGAGAAACAGCCGGTTAATCAGCACATTCGCTGCAATGGATTTCTGATGCACGTTAATACTGCTTTGAAGCCGTTCGACACTGTTCAGAAGCTTGGCGGCATCAGTGTAGTCCATAGCACCTTTCTCGAAGAATTTATCAATCATTCTCTGGATTTCACCGAAATTTTCAATGCTCATGTACCGGCGTTTCATGGCAAAGAGCATACGGGAAATGAATTCATAGAACAGGCGTTTGAGATTGACGGACTCACGGTCAATATAACTGTTGCGATAGCGGTAGAAGCAGTCATCAAACATTCTGTGGATAAATGCCGGATTGACATCTATCATTTCCAGTTCAGTATAATCATACATTTCGTAATGAAACGATTCACGGCCGTAAAGCCTTGTAGGTACTAAAGCCGAACGGACTTCTTCACCGTTCATCTTGCGAAGAAGCATTTCTAAAGCTTTCTTTCCAAGTGCACAGTTATCCGCACCGATGGAAGAAAGAGAAGGTATCAGCTCACCGGCAAGATGCGTATTGTCAAAGCCAAATACTAAAATATCCCTGCCGGGGACTAGGTTTTTCTTATTCATGACAGAATACAGGGCTTTTGCAACGGAATCATTCACGCAGAAAACAGCCTGTACATCGGGATTGTTTTCCAGCAGTTTTTCTGCTTCTGCCTCGCACTGGTCGGACATATCCGTCCGCTGATAGTTCTGTTCTGAAAAGGAAATATGCTTTTCTTTCAGACAGCGGATAAAAATATTTTTACGGGCAATGGCATCAATATTGTCATCTCTGCCGCCAAGCATACAGAAATGCGAAAATTCATTGATATTGACCAGATAATTCACGGCTTCCCGAATGCCGGCTTCATTGTCGTAATTTACAAGCGTTTCGCCTTCCATATCAGAAGCGATAAACACTCTGGGAATATTGCGGACATAATCCAGATGACTTGTCCGGATGCGCCTTTTTTTCTCCGGTGTCATACTTCCCAGATGGATAATCAGACCGTCAAAATGACAGAGGCTGTCAAGATGAAAGATGGAATTATAAACAGTCAGATAATTATGATGTTTTGCATCTGTATGAATTTCCGCACCGTCATATTTTCCGGCAAGCACGACAAGACGGAAATTTTTCGGAGAGGGCATAGCATCGGCAACGCTCTGAATCAGTTCTTTTGAGAAATCAGTAAAAATATTTTCCAGAATCAAACCGATGATTTTTCTGTTTTCATTTCGTTTCATGCTGTCACACTCCTATTACTGACTGTCCAGTTCCGGACTTGGACGGGAAAACAGATAGCCCTGAGAATAGTCAATGCCATAGGAAAGCAGTTTGTTCTGTATTTCCTGATTTTCGACAAATTCAGCAACGATTTTGACCTTTCGGGTGCTGAGGTGTTTCCAGTGAGACATAAGAGCAATTAGATTTTCAGCTTCCTTGTCCTCACAGCAGTGCCGGATGATAGAACCGTCTATTTTCAGATAATCAGAAGGAATGCTTGCAATATGCTGAAGATTGGAAAATCCGCTTCCGAAATCATCAATAGAAATCTGCGCACCGAGTGCGTGAATTTTATCCACAAAAACTATCATTTCATCGTAGTCGTCAATATCTTCGTTTTCAAGAATCTCAAATACAAAATTTTCGGGATGTTCGGCAGTCGAGAGAAATTCATAGATATAATCCACAATTTCGCTGTTTTTAATATCACGGATGGAAAGATTGATGCTGACGCTCTTGTCTTCAATAAATCTGAATTTTTCAAATACTTTCCGTATCATAATGGCAGACATGGAATCATAAAGCAGGCCATAAGAACGGGCGACCTCCAGAAAACTGCCCGGATAATAAATTTTTCCGGTTTCGTCTTCCAGTCTCATGAGGGATTCATAATGATGAATGCGCTGTTCTGCATTGTCATAAATGCCCTGAAAATAGGGAATGACTTTATCATGTGCAATGGCGTAGCTGATGACGTTTACCATGTGATAGCGTTCACGGATGCTTTCTTCATCCAGTTTGCCGAATTTTGCATCACGGACATAGAACTGAACATTTTTCTGCATCATTTCGATTCTTGCAGAATAATAAACAGAATTGATATTATCGACAGTACAGTCATCAATTACGCAGAACATCGGCACAATTGCGATATAGTCTTCTGTTGCCTCGAACAGGATTTTCTGAAGTGCACGCATATCGCTGACAAATTCAGAAAGAGCTGTCATATAAGACGTCGCACCGATGGCAATATGCCATTTATCAATAATATAGACGGTATATTTTTTCTTTTTGGCATAGCTGACACAGTTGGAAATATAATTTTTATAGGTCAGACGAATCATGTGTTCCGGAAAAACAGATTCCATGCTGGAAGTCTCGAACACGTTAATCATGCAGATACGGTCATAGCCCTTGAGTTTAATATCAATATGCATTGCTGCCGCATTGGGAATATCTTCGTTTTCAGAGTATAATAATTTCAGTTCGCAGTCACGGACAAAAGCTTTCAGGCTGTCGGCGGCAGTGAAATGTTCACTTTCGGCGAATTTGCTTTCAATATCGCAGAGATATTCCAGAAGTTCCTGATTGTCGGCAACAAGCGTATCTGTATAGGAAAACGCATAGGGATTATATTCCTGCGTGGCCGGCTTTTCGCCGAATACTGAAACGACAAACGAACAGTTGGCAAACGTATTCCGGCCGTCAACATGAGCAATTTCGCCTTCTGTAATGCATCCGCACATGTTGGAATTTTCATACGCAGAAAGCTCCCACTTGACACAGTTGGAATAAATCATGGAACGTGCAATGCACGAATAGCCGAAAATGGTTTCGGCTTTCTGAAAATTTTCAATATGCCGGAATAAGGCACGGTTATCAGAAATAATTTTTCTGTCATAGATAAATGCACGTTTCAGCCGTTTTCCTACACTGACATTATGATTTGCATTTATCATTTCACGTTTCTGATATTTTTCAATTTCAGGATGAGAAGCATATTTCTGAGCATGGAGAGGGTCATGTTCGTTAAAGACTTCGTTCAAACTCTGGTTATCAGAAAAACGGACGAAAATCGGAATATCACTTGCTTCGGAGTAAACATAGGGAAACAGGTTTGTCAGTTCCGGACGGGTGCGGAGTTCGTCACCAATGCGGATGCGGTATTCTTCAGCAGCATCTTTACCGTCAATGGAAAGAATACAAGTGCCGAATGTATCTGTAATTTCAGATTCTTTTCCGATAACCTGCACACCAGTCGCATAAGAACTGTAGCTCTCGACTTCTTTTCCGCCGATGGCTGCCAGAATAATACCTTTGTTTGTCCAGCCGTTTTCATTGAAGACAAAGCCGGAATCCAGAAATTTTTTCAGATTGATTTCCGAAGTATTGGCAAGTCCGCCAATCATCTGCACACTGGGGAAAAAATCATTGCATTTTTCTACAAAACTGTAGACATCCAGATATTTTCCGGTTAGAAATGCAAGCAGAAGTTTGGTATCCTCATCTACAACCTCCTGTTTGACATTCCGGCAGAGTTCTTCCGGCGGAATAGGATTGTTATTTTTATCAAAAGTCGGCAGAAGTGCAGTCCAGACCGAACCTTTTGACATTTGTGTAACAGAAATGACACACTGATTCGGCATCAGTTTCCCCCAACTGATGGCGGCAGATGTGCTTGTGCCGAAGATGTGCGCTCCCGGTACAAGCTGTGCGATGAATTTGGCAAGGTCAACAGCTTCATTTTCAAGATGAATCGCCGTGTGAATGCGGATTAGAATATCTCCTTTCAGCGGGTCAAGCATCAGTTGGTGAAACGCTTCTGCAAGTCTTGCTTTGGATATGTACTGAAAGTTCCATGTAAACATTTCAGTTTCCCCCTCTCGGTTTCTGGTATATTTTTATTATAGCATACTGTTCCGGAAAATGCAAGACGAAATCGGATAATTTTGGGCATAAGAAATACTATTCTCTCCGGAAATATCCGGAAAGAATAGTATTCGGGAGTTCAGTCATCTTTTGGTGAAAGGGAGAGATGATGGAAGAATCAAGATGTTGATTTTTTATTGAATGGCTTCAAATGCAGTATTGAGTGCATCAATCAGGTCATCAATATGTTCCGTGCCGATGGAAAGACGGATTGTTGTCGGCTTGATGCCCTGTGCAAGCAGTTCATCATCTGTAAGCTGGGAATGTGTTGTAGATGCCGGATGAATTACCAGAGACTTGACATCCGCAACATTCGCAAGAAGACTGAAAATCGGCAGATGGTCAATAAAGTTCTTCGCATCGTCTGCTGTGCCCTTAATGTCGAATGTAAAGATACTGCCTCCGCCGTTCGGGAAGTACTTCTGATAAGTCTTGTGACTCGGTTCAGATGCCAGCGAGGGATGATGCACGGCTTCTACCTGCGGATGATTTGCCAGATAGCTGACTATTTTAAGCGCATTCTCTACATGACGCTCTACACGCAGAGAAAGCGTTTCCAAGCCTTGCAGGAAAATAAATGCATGGAACGGAGAAATCGCCGCACCGGTATCTCTCAGCAGAATCGCTCTGATGTATGTCACAAATGCGGCTGCACCTGCGGCAGATGTAAAGCTGACTCCGTGATAGCTCGGATTCGGTTCGGAAATCCACGGATAACGTCCAGATTTGTTCCAGTCAAAATTTCCGCTGTCGATAATGACACCGCCGATTGCTGTACCGTGTCCGCCGATGAATTTTGTTGCGGAATGTACTACAATATCTGCACCGTATTCAATGGGACGCACCAGATAGGGAGTCGCAAAAGTATTGTCAATCACAAGCGGAATGTTGTGTGCATGAGCAATCTGCGCAATGCGTTCAATATCAATGACATTGGAATTCGGATTGCCCAGCGTTTCAATAAAGATAGCCTTTGTCTTGTCATTGATGGCACTTGTGAAAGCAGATTCATCTTCAGGGTCAACAAAAGTCGTTTCAATACCATAAAGCGGAAGCGTATGTGCCAGCAGATTGTAAGTGCCTCCGTAAATTGTTTTGGATGCGACAATATTTTCTCCGGATTTTGCAAGTGCCTGAATGGTATAAGTAATCGCAGCCGCACCGGATGCCAGTCCCAGAGCTGCTACACCGCCCTCCAGAGCAGCAATGCGCTTTTCAAAGACATCCTGCGTGGAATTGGTCAGTCTGCCGTAGATATTGCCGGCATCTTTCAGTGCAAATCTGTCAGCGGCGTGCTGAGAATTATGAAATACATAGGAAGTCGTTGCATAAATCGGAACAGCTCTTGCATCGGAAGCAGGGTCAGCCTGTTCCTGACCAACATGAAGCTGAAGGGTTTCAAAATGAAGTTTCTTTTCTGACATGATAAATTCCTCCTGATATAGAAAGGGCTTCTGCCCGTATAGACGATAATAAATTTCTTAAAACTGATTTCTAACTCTTTAGATAATATTTCTGTTTTTCTCTGTAAATATCATAAATCCTTTTGTGACAGTATCAACATCGTTCTGGCAGTGGCATTCGGTCAAGCCCTCTGACAACAGAACGGAGCTGATATAAGGTCATTGTATAAAACCACATGCAGAGGACTCCTTTCGTATTGTTTTAAGTCTTGTAAGTCTATCTGTTTTGTATGCATTTATTATAGCACATGTCCGGTGATTTGTCAATTTCTTATTTCTGATAGCTGGTTATCAACTTTTTCTATATCCAATTACAAAATAATAGAAAAAAGCAATCCCGACCAATGGTCGGGACTGCTTTTAGAGAGGGTAATATGGAAAATCAATTAATGAGAAGATTACGTTCTGTTGCCGAAACCACTGCGTCCGCCGTGATTTCCGCCTTCGCCGAAGTTTCCGCCTCCGAATCCGCCTCCGCCCATCATGGACTGCGGAATTTCAGAAACCTGTTCACCGTTGATAATGATAGTTCCTCCGTTGTATTCTGCGGACATGTCATAGTCAAATGAGGATGTCGGCGCAGTGATGTCGATTGTACCGCCGTTAACATAGACTGAACCATTGGCATCGACAGCATCCGTGTCACCCTGACCCATGATGATGGTAGTCTCACCGCCGTTGAATTCAATAACGACAGAATAGGCACTGTTCTTGTTTGTAGCATTGATGCCGTCATCAGAAGCGTCGATATAAAGTGTACCGCCGTTAATCTGAATGGAAGTGGCTTCCAGACCTTCAGCAGATTTGATATTGAATGTTCCGCCGTCTATCTGGAGAATGCTGGTTGCCTGAATGCCGTCACTTGCGGAATTGATATTGAATGTGCCGTCTGCAATATAGATGAAGCCTTCGGCTTCGTCATTTTCGCAGTGTATAGCGTCCTTGTTTGCATTGAGGGTGAATGTGCCTCCGCAGACAGAGATAGAGTCATTGGCTTCGATAGCATCTTTTCCGGCATTGATGGTATAAGTACCGCCGGTGAATTGCATATCATCCTTGGAAGTGATGCCGTTTCCGCTGGCAGATGTGATATTCAGAGTGCCCGTGCCGTTCAGGACTAAATCAGATTTAGAATAGATAACGGCATCTGTATTAGTATCGCCGTCAGCGGTGAATGTTCCGGAAACGGTCAGGTTATTTTCCGTGCCTGTCGTTGTGAGGAAGACTTTATCTGCGGAAATTACATAAACGGCAGGAAAATCAGTATTGCTGATATTCACACCGTCCAGAACAAGCTGGATTTTATCTTCTTCGCCGGCTTCAATGCGGATGGTGCATTCCTGCGCTGTTCCGCTGATAACATAGATACCAGCTTCGGTAATATTGACAGTATCATTGTCTGAAACAGTCAGATATTGTGCATCAGTCAGGTCAGCAGACTGTTCTAAATCACGGCTGGAGAATAAATCTGCGGTATCAATCATGCTGTTGCCTTTTTCGGTATAAGAAGCTGTAATGGCTGTACCGGAAACTTCTTCGGAAGAAACAGCACTTTCAGAAGCAGAAGATGTATTGTCCGGATTGATGTTAAAAGTAATGGTTTCCCGTACCGAAGAATTTTCCGC
Source organism: Oscillospiraceae bacterium (assembly GCA_017430465.1). GTDB lineage: Bacteria > Bacillota > Clostridia > Oscillospirales > Ruminococcaceae > UBA3855. The sequence goes on along the minus strand of JAFRMZ010000069.1, from coordinate 4,493 downwards.
AGTATTGACGGAAGTAGCAGAAACGGAATCTGTTTCGGTCTGTTCTTCTGCGATGCTTGTGGAAACATCTGTAGAAACGGAATTGCATCCGGCTGTAGTAAAAGCCAGCAGTACGCTGAGCATAGTCATCATCATAGTTGTTTTTTTCATATCATCGCATCCTTTCGGGAGTGGGTTTGTTTTTGTTTCATTGTCTGTATTATACTGCATGTTTTTGAGCAAATGAAAACAGAAATGTGAAAATTTCAAGAAAATAATGTGAGAATCTGAAATGCAGAAAAATCATAATTTTCAAGAATCTGCATAGAATAGCAACAGAAAGAAAGGAGACTGCTTCATGAAAAAAGAAAAACTGACTTCTTTATTGATTTTCGTCATCGGAACAGAGCTTGTCGGTGCATTGTCGGGATTGCTCTCAGGAGGAAATTTTTCAGAATTCTATCGTTCTCTGGAACAGCTCCCGCTTGCACCTCCGGGATGGCTTTTTCCGGTGATGTGGGTGATTTTATATGCGCTGATGGGGATTTCTGCCTTTCAGATTTATGAATCTCCGGATTCCCGAAAAGCTAAAGCTCTGGGACTTTATCTGATACAGCTAGCAGTGAACTTTTCATGGAGTATTGTATTTTTTCGTTTTCAGTCTCTGGCCGGCGCAGTGTTTGTAATTGTTCTTCTGCTGATTCTGGTTGTCCTGATGATAAAAGTATTCGGAAACATCCGGAAATCTGCCGGACTGCTGAATCTTCCCTATCTGCTGTGGACGGCTTTTGCTGTTTATTTGACTGTCGGGATTTATCTGAAAAATTCTTGATGACAGTTGACAAACAGATATATTTATGTTAAAATAAGACAGATAAGTTCATAACAGGAGGATTTTTCATGAAAAAAATAAAAAGACTGCTATCCGTGTTCCTGTCGGTGCTGATTGTCTGCTGTTTCTGCACATCGCTGACCGGTCAGGCGGTTTCTTTTACCCCTAATTTTGAAATCAACAGTGCGGCATGTGTGCTTGTCAATACCGATACCGGTGAAATTCTTTACGAGAAAAACGCCGATGTGCAGTATATGCCCGGCTCACTGGTGCAGATTATGGAAGCAGCTCTGATTCTGGATAAGTTTACTGACCTGAATACTCAGATTGTATGTGATTCTGAACTGTTCAAACGCTATCAGGAAACAGAATTTGCAGACGATTTGCGCTATGCTGATATTTATGAAGGCGATGTGCTGACAGTAGAAGAATTGTTGTATGCTATGATGCTGACTTCTTCCTGTGAAGCCTCCGTTCTGCTGGCAAATCACTACGGGAACGGAAGCGTTGCAAGCTTTGTCGATATGATGAATGCAAAGGCGAAAGAAATTGGCTGTACACAGACGAATTTTACTAATGTCACCGGAATTTATGATATTTCTCAGCAGACTACTGCAAGAGATATGACAAAAATTACACAGTATGCACTTTCTGTCAGCAAGTTTCTGAATTTTGCTTCGGCAGTATCCTATGCACCGGAAACCCAGAATTCAGAACGGCATAAAATGGATGAATGGATTTGGACACATTCTAATGCTATGATGCAGGAAAATTCTGCTTATTATCTGGAAGGCGTGAAAGGCATCAAGACAGCAAATCTGAATCAGCAGGGCAGAAGCATCGTTTGTCAGGGCACAAAAGACGGTAATACATTTCTGGTGGTGCTGATGGCTGCACCGTTTACGGATGCCGAAGGCGTTCTGAAATACTATCACATGACCGATGCTGTCGATTTGCTGAAATGGGCTTTCACACACTTTAATTATCAGACGATTCTAAGCGAAAGCACCGAACTCGGACAGATTACTGTCCAGAACGGTGACGGCGTGGATTATGTGCTTGTCAAGCCGGTGAAATCTTTCATGTCCCTTTGGTATGACGGCGCAGATATTAATTCTATTGTACAAGAAATTCAACTGGAAGATAATGTCTCTGCCCCCGTGGAACAAGGCGAAAAACTGGGAACAGTCACGCTGAAATTTTCCGGTCAGGAACTGGCGGTGATTGATTTGGTGGCTACTTCCTCTGTCAAACTTTCCCAGAAAAAATATTATCTGGCACTGGCAAAGCATTTTCCCCATACAGAATGGATGACAAGGGCTATCTTCCTGAGCGTGATTCTTTGCGCTGTCTATCTGGTATTATGCATCTATGCACATGTTCTGCATACCCAGAAGTCAAAAGCTCCTGAACCGGTTCATCTACAGCCGAAAGCTTCCGCTGTCAAGAAAGAAGCCGAAAAAAACAGAAAGAAAAATAAATCCTGAATTTTTTACCGTCCGGCACGTTTCCGGACGGTTTATTTGTTATCCTGTCAAATCCGCAGATATTTTTTTTAAAAAATTTTAAAAAAACACTTGCAAAATCTTTTCCAATCGTGTATAATATAATTATGATTATTGTCAATGGCAGAAAAGAGGATTTTAACATGGCAGAACTGAAATTTGAAATTACCCAGCATATCGCTGAACTCGGCGACAATGGCCGTGGCTGGACAAAAGAATTTAATCTTGTTAGCTGGAACGACCGTGAACCGAAATATGACATCCGTGACTGGTCTCCTGACCATTCCCGTATGGGTAAGGGTGTAACCCTTACCGCTGATGAACTTGTTATGCTCCGTGATGTCATCAACGAACTGGATTTAGACAGCTTCGAGGAAGAATAATTCTCCCGAATCTGCACATATTTAATCTTACAGGAAAGCAAGGTGAAATCATGCGTACCAAAGGCACAAAGCTCATCACCGAAAACCGCAAGGCAAGACATGAGTATTTTATTCTGGAATCGTTTGAAGCAGGTATCGAACTTACCGGAACAGAAGTAAAATCTATCCGGCAGGGAAGTGTAAATCTTAAAGATAGCTGGTGCAGTATCGAAAATGGTGAGCTCTTTATCAAGCAGATGCATATTTCACCTTATGAAAAAGGCAACATCTTTAATTCTGACCCTTTGCGTGTGCGCCGTCTGCTGATGCATAAATCCGAAATCAACAGATTATTCGGCAAGCAGAAGCAGGACGGACTGGCACTTGTTCCGCTTTCACTTTATTTCAAAGATTCCAAAGTAAAGGTTCAGATCGGACTCTGTAAGGGTAAAAAACTCTACGACAAGCGTGATGATGCCGCAAAACGTGATGCTAAACGCACTATCGACAGAGCTTTGAAATCACAGAACCGATAAATTTAAATTTCTATTATGGGGGCGTACCGGTTTCGACGGGGGCTTTGCACCATGATAAGCGAGCAGAGGCGCTGCACCTCTATAAAAGTGGCACGTTTAAATATAAACGCTAAAAATAACATTTCTGTTTCCTACAACAAGAACGCAGTAGCTCTGGCTGCTTAAGTTCTGTTGTTTTAAACAGCCTGCGGCTAAGTCCGCAGGTGTCCTCCGCAGGAATACCACGGCTTGCGTCAGGGCATCGACTAGTGGTGAACGTCTCGGCGGCCCGTTCACACCGCAGAGATGTATTTGAACTACTTTCACATACAGCCTGTTTGTCGGCGGTATGTGCGGGGAATCTTTAATAGATAAACTACGCTCGTAGAAAGTTGTGGGAATTGGTTTTCGGACAGGGGTTCAATTCCCCTCGCCTCCACCATATGCAACATTAAGCGCAATCATTTGTGAAGGTTTCATTTGTTTGTGCAAAAAAAATCAGAAATCCAATTACAGAATGTAAAAAAATCCCTTCCGGAAGAAAATTTCCGAAAGGGATTTTAATATTGTTTAAATGGTATTAAAACGGGATTTTAATCGACAATCTTCCAGTCCTCTGCGAGCATATCTGTTTACTTATTGTCCGTACCAAGAATATTTCTTTCGATTCTATCCTCAACACGGCGGTTCAGCCACATGAGCGCATCTTCGATGTGAGTCAGGGCGATGGCATTTTCACGGCTTGCGAATTCACCGCTCTGGAAACTTTTCAGACGGTCACGGACAATTTCAAGCAGGTCAGTATCAATCACACCTGCGATGCTGTCAGGCAGTTTTCTTGCGCCGTTCTGAAATTCAATTGTAGCCAGAATGTGGTGCTCGCCAATAATATCCGGATTATCATCAACCGGGCGAATTTCATAAATATGATTTGCACCGCCGTTTCCATTTTCGTCGACAGCATAGATGCTGTTGAGCTTTTCACGTTTCTGAATTGTAGTTAATTTTCTCATAATCATATCAATCCTTTCAATCTTTTGTGAGCGTTCCGGAATAGGTCTTTCCGTCCGCTTTAAGTGTGATTTCAACAGATTCCACATTATTTTCAACAGGCATATCTTCCGGAGCATCAGCGAGCTGTGTTTCATCAGCAGAAGCAAGCAGTTCATTGACAGCACTCTGAACAGCCTGATAGTCATAGCCTGCGGAAGTCAGACGTTCTTTTCGGTCTGCGCCTGTTCCCCACTTGTCAGCGAGAACTTCTTCAGCAATTTCCTGAACAGATTTCTTTTCTGCCTGC